>JAJTCR010000135.1 GCA_021325695.1 Steroidobacteraceae bacterium
GGCGCGGTACGTCGTCGCCGAAATCGAACGCATCCGGCCGGCCGCCAAAGGAGCGTTGACCGTCACCGGGCAGCATTCCTGGACCCGGGATCCGTTCAGCGGCGGTGCCTGGGCCTATTTCCATCCCGGCACGGTCACGCGGTTCCTGCCGGCGATGTTCGCCCCGAGCGGTCGCGTGCATTTCTGCGGCGAGCAGACCTCGGTCGCCTCGCGCGGCATGGAAGGCGCGCTCGAGACCGGCGAGCGTGCAGCGAGCGCAGTCGCGGCACAGCTTTCATAGCCGCAAAAAGAAAAGGCGAGCGGCAGCAGCCGCCCGCCCCGACGTTGCTCGAACCAGCCCGTCGCTGCTTACTTCGGCTTCTTCGCGGCTTCGACCGCGGCCGCGACCTGCGGGGCTGCGCCGTCGAGCGCTTCCTTGACGCATTTCTCTTCGGTCGAACCCTCGGCCGGGATCTGCACCTTCAGTTCCTTGCAGGTCGACACCGCCGTGTCCTTGATGCGCTTCTCGAGCGTGGCGACGCCGGCCGGCGTCGTCAGGTCGAGGTCGGCGTAACTCACGCGCGAGCGGATGCTCATTTCCTTGATCGGCGCGCCGATCGGCGACTTGCCGACGATGATTTCACGCACGGCCTCGACCGTGACCACTTCCATCGCCTGGCCATACGCGCTGGCGCCGGCCAGCGTGCAGGCCGCCGCGGCAATCATGAACATCGGAGCGAACTTGCTGTATGTCATCGCGGAGATCTCCAGTGTGTTGCCAAGTGTTTGAGTCCGAGGGCCCCGACGTGGCAGCAAAAGTAACGCGGTGTCGTCCGGACGTCGCTGCAGAGAATAGACGTCCGGATTCAGTCCGGGCATTGCGGTCGTTACGGACGCGGAAACCCCTGACGTGACGTGCCGCAAATCGTCGTGGATCTCTCGCGTTCCCGACACGAGTCCCTTTCGAGCGGAAACGAACGACGCGGTCAATTGCATCGTGCCACCGGTAAGGCACACTGAACTGATCGCAGTGCAGCAAACTCCGGGTACGTAGTAGAGCGGATTGTCGCGAGCACCCGGACGCAAGATGGTCGCCGGAGGACGACCATCATCGACGCGGAGGCTTCCATGCACGGTATCCACCTGCTTCCGGCCAGCGTCCCGCTGTGCGTCGCGCTGTTTGCCACCGGCTGCCAGCCGTCGACGCGCGAAGTGAGTTACTCGACCGACGTCGCCCCGATCCTCGAGAAGCACTGCAAGGCGTGCCACATGCCCGGCCAGGCCGGCTACGTCGTGAGCGGATTCGAGTTGCAGAACTACGAGACGCTGATGAAGGGCACGCAGTACGGGCCCGTCGTGCTGCCGGGCGATCCGCTCACGAGCGTCCTGGTGATGTTGATCGAAGGCCGTGCGGACCCGTCGCTCAAAATGCCGCACGGCGATGCCGAGCCGCTCGACCGCGCGGACATCGCGACGATCCGTCAGTGGGTCGAACAGGGCGCGAAGAACAACTAACGATCGCAGGCCGGCGAAACCGAGGGTGCCGGGTCCGGGCAGCGCGCGTTCGCGCGTCTCGATACGTTACCCTAGCTGCCCCGCACGCTACGGTCCGACTGCCACATGATCGAGCTTTTCACGGCCGCAACGCCCAATGGCTACAAGGTTTCCATCGCGCTCGAGGAACTCGGGGTGCCATACACGTTGCGCGTGCTCGACTTCACGAAGGGCGAGCAGAAACAGGAGTGGTACCGCGCGATCAATCCGAACGGCCGGATTCCAGCCATCATCGACCGCGCCGAGGACGACTTCGTCGTGTTCGAATCGGGCGCGATCCTCGTCTACCTCGCGGAGAAGACCGGCCGGCTGCTGCCGCGCGACGCCAAGGGCCGATCGCTCGTCCTGCAGTGGCTCTTGTTCCAGATGGCAGGCATCGGTCCGATGATGGGCCAGGCCAACGTGTTCTACCGCTACCTGCCGGAGAAGATCCCGCTCGCGATCGATCGCTACCACGGCGAGGTCAAGCGCCTGTTCCGCGTGCTCGATGGCCGGCTCGCGGATCGCGAGTACCTCGCAGGTGATTACTCGATCGCCGACATCGCCAACTGGTCGTGGGTCCGGACCTGGAAATGGTCGGGCGTCCCCATCGACGACCTGCCCTACCTCACGCGCTGGGTCGAGCAGATTCGCGCGCGCCCGGCGGTGCAGGCGGGGCTGCAGCAGCCGCCGTCGCGACCCAGCCTGACCGAGGACGACGCACAGGCGCAGAAATTCATCGAGGAAGCACGCAAGATGGTCGTCACGGGCATCGATCGCTCGGCCGACCAGCTCGGACCGCTCACGCCATCAGGGACCTGACGACCATGAGACTGCACACATCGCCCCGCGCACCGAACCCCCGGCGTGTCGACATGTTCCTCGCCGAGAAGGGCATCGACGGCATCGAGCGGCAGCTGTACGACCTCAACCGCGGCGACCTGCGCAGCGCCGAGTTCCGCCAGCTGAACCCGATGGGCCGCGTGCCCGTGCTCGAGCTCGAGGATGGACGCCGTCTCGCCGAGTCGCGTGCGATCTGCAGTTACCTCGAGCACCTCCACCCCGAGCCCAACCTGATGGGTCGGGGTGCCGAGGAGCGCGCATTCATCGAAAGCGTCGACCGGCAGGTCGAACTCTTCCTGCTCGGGTCGATCGCCAACGCCGTGCGGCACACGCACCCGGGGCTCGCGCCGCTCGAGCAGCCGCAGTTTCCGGATTTCGGCACCGCGCAGGGCCACAAGATGCTCGAGTACGCGGCAGTGTTCGACCGCCTGCTCGCCTCGCGACCGTGGTTCGCGGGCGACCGCTTCACGATCGCCGACATCACGGCGTTCTGCGGCATCGAGTTCGGCAAGCTGATCAAGTTCCGCCCGGGCGACGCGGGACTCGCGCACCTCGCGGACTGGCGCGAGCGCGTGGCGGCCCGGCCCAGCGCGAAACTGGCGTGACGTCGGTGTGGGCGCAACGCGGTCCGTCATCTTCCGTGGCGAAGAATCGGCTTTCTGTACTGCTCGAGTCGGGCAAGCCGCTGCTGGCCGACGGCGCGACCGGCACCAGCCTGTTCGCGATGGGGCTCACCTCGGGCGATGCGCCCGAACTCTGGAACCTGGAGCATCCGGAGCGCGTGCGCGAACTGCACCGGGGTTTCGTCGAAGCCGGTGCCGACATCATCCTGACCAACACCTTCGGCGGCAACGCGCGCCGGTTGATGCTGCACGGCATGGAGCGACGCGCGCGCGAACTGAACCGGATCGCGGCGCAGCTGGCCCGGTCGGTTGCGGACGATGCCGGGCGTCCGGTCGTCGTGGCGGGCTCGGTCGGGCCCACGGGCGAACTCTTCGAACCGCTCGGCATGCTGACCGAAGCAATCGCCATCGAGGTGTTCGTCGAACAGATCGCCGGACTCCAGGACGGTGGCGCCGATGTCGCGTGGATCGAGACGATGTCGTCGCTGGAGGAAATCCGCGCCGCCGCGGTCGCGGCCGCGCGGGTGGGATTGCCCTTTACCTTCACGGCGAGCTTCGACACCGCAGGACGCACGATGATGGGGGTGACGCCCGCGGCGCTCGTGGAGTTCGCGCAATCGCTCGACCCACGGCCGATCGCGTTCGGCGCGAACTGCGGTGTCGGCGCATCAGACCTGGTCATGAGCGTGCTCGGGATGACGGCGCGCGAGGCCGGCATCCCGGTCATTGCCAAGGCGAACGCGGGGATTCCGCGTTTCGTCGGCGCGCAGATCCAGTACTCGGGGACGCCCGACCTGATGTCGGAGTACGCCCATCTCGCCGTCGATGCGGGCGCGCGGATCATCGGCGGCTGCTGCGGCACCCACTTCGAGCATCTTGCCGCGATGCGCGCCGCGCTCGAGACCCATCGCCGCGGCGCGCGACCGGACGAAGCCCGGGTGGTGGAGACGCTCGGGCCGCTGCAGGCGCCGGGCGCCCCGCGCGGTCACCAGGCGGCCGGCGGCGCGGGTCGCCGCTCCCGCCGCAGCTGACGGGACACATCGCGCAGACCTGATCTTCGCGCCGGGCGACGCGTCGACGCGAAGACAGGCGCTGTGCCAATCCTGCGTCGAAACGCCTACAGGGGACGATGCTGGGCGACCTGTGCCGCCGGGCGCGGGCCGGATGCCTCATGAACCAGCACGTATTCGATGGGTTCAGTGGGACTGCGTGGCCGCGCAAACAATCCTCGAACCATTGCGAGGGACGTGATCTGCGAGACGAGCTGGCCGAACCAGGCGTCGGCGAGGCTGCCTGTTCGCCGGGCTCGCACGAGCACGAGGCCGAGCACGGCTGCCACGTTCCCGACGAGCGGCAGCGGGCTGATCGGCGCGACCGCGAGCCCCAGGAGCAGGCCGGCCCACACGAGCAGCCCGACGAACAGGTGCTGCTGTGTCTGCAACGCGCGATAGAAATACGGCCGACCGATCGACGCGCGGATCAATTCGCCGGTCCCGTCGAGATAGCGGCTCTTCCAGCGTCGAACCAGCAAGGGCCAGTTGCCCTCGGCATGCCCGTGGTGCAGGACGCCAAGCGTGGCGACCCGGCGCAGCGTCCAGCCGGCGGCGCAAAGACGCAGCCCGAGTTCCATTTCCTCGAACGCGTGCAGGTTGCGATTCGAGAAGTAACCCACGGCGCGCAGCGCCTCCGCGCGATACAGCCCGCCCATGTCGAGCCACTCGCACACCCGCACCCTGCGCTCGTGCACGCGTCGCCTGCGGCCCCGGAACTGGTAACTGGCCTCGCTCTCCTCTTCGACCAGGCCCGCGATCCCGCCGATGCGTGAATCCGCGTCCATCGCGGCGAGCGCTTCGGGCAGGAACGCCGGGTCGAGTTCCATGTCGCCGTCGAGGATGTAGACGAATTCGCCGCGGGCCTTCTGATAGCCGAGCTGCGGCCCGATGCCGCAGCGACGCTCGGCCAGGTGCTTGAGCTGAAGCACGGTCACCGGATACTCGCGCGCGATCTCGACCGTGCGGTCGGTGGAGCCACTGTCTGCGAGGATCACCTCGCCGCTCACTCGCATCACGGCCTGGATCGCGGATTCGATCGAGGCGCGGATGTGATGCTCCTCGTTCAATGCCTTGATCACGACCGACACACGCAGCGGCCGCGTCAGCGGGACGACTGCACCTTCGCGCAGTGGGATGGCCGCGCTCATCAGTACACGTCGTGCTGCCGATGACGCAGCGCGTTCGTCGGCTTGAAGAGGATCTGTTGC
>JAJTCR010000136.1 GCA_021325695.1 Steroidobacteraceae bacterium
GGTTGCGTACAGTACCCACGACCGGACAACCGGTATCGACCCTCGTGGCCGGCGACGGGTTCCTGCGTGAGTTCGTCGACGGCGCACTTGTCGTCACCCTGCGTCGCGAAGAACTCGCCGGCCCCTTCGCGAACGACCGTCACGCTGGCGGGCACGTTGCGCGCGGCCGTGACGGTCTCGCCCACGCCGACCCCGATGATCACGAGCAACGGGTCTGCGCCGGCCTTGCCCTTGAAGACGAGGCGCAGCCCGTCCAGGGTCGGGCGCGGGCCGCCGACGCACTGGGGCGTGCCGGGACTCGACCAGTCGAGTTCGGCCTCGATGGCACCCTGCAGCTTCGCGCGCAGGAAACCTTCGTCAGCGGGGCGGCAGAGGGCTTCCGCGGCGTTCAACGTGGCCGGTCGCGTCGATTCCGGCGTCAGGACCGCGGCGTTCGCACGCGCGATCTCGTCGGCCGGGGTCGTGCCGGTCGGCGCCGTTTCGGCGTGACAGCCTGCCAGGACGACGGCGAGCACCAGTGCGTTCGCCGCCGCCGCAGGGAGACGCTCAGGCCGCGACGGTCTCGTCTGCCGTGGGCGCAGGACGCACCAGCAGGAATTTTGCCAACTGACCATGCAGGTAGCCGATGCCGCGGGACAGGTGCAGCGTGATGGTGAGCAACACTATCCCCAAGATCGAGATCAGCGGCAACCACGCGGCGTTCGGTCCGCCGACCTGGCCGTCGATCGTGATGACGCCCGTCACGTGCAGCAGCACCACGATCGGCGCGATGAAAAGCGCAACCGACACGACGACGCCCACCAGCGCGAACGTGAAGTAGAAGATGCCGAGCGGCAGCATTGCGACCAGGTACAGCAGCGTTCCCCACGTGCGTGGGTCCTTGATCATTTCGACGATGCGCGTCCACAGGCCTGCCGGCGCGCCCGGATGCACGGGTCGTCGCGGCATGCGCACGCCGAGCATGGACTCCACGATGCGTCCCTCGGCGAGCGCGAGCACGCGCGCGGTGCCGATGAACAACAGGAAGAACGGCACGCCGATGATCAGGATCGCGAGGCCCGCGGAGAGCGCAGAGCCGGTGACCGTGAAAATGAAGTAAACGATGCCGGTCGCGAGCGCGAGCAGCATGTAGGCGATGCTCAGGTACGCGCGCGGATCGGAATAGACCGCGAAGAAGCGACCGATCGCCGAACGTGTCGGTTTCGGCGGCGGCGTGCGCAACGCGGCCTGCACCCGCACTTCGTTCGTCCGGTATGCGTCCGCCACTTCGGCGGGGGCGCCATAGCTCGCGACGATGCGGCCCAACATGGTTTCTTCCGTTTCGCCGGGGTTCTGCGCGAGTTCCGCGCGCAGGTGTTCTTCGGCGTCGTAGAGCGCGTCCTGGACCAGCGCCCGGTCGGCTCCCTGCAGTTCGGTGCGGAGCAGGTCGAGGTATTGCTCGACGGTGCGCGGCGTCGCGGCCGTCATGACGAGGTCTCCTGTGCGGCGGTCGGGTGGACGACGGTATCGACGAAAGCGCGGGTGCTGAGCCAGGTCTCGCGCCACGCCGCGAGGACTTCGCGTCCCAGCGACGTGATCCGGTAATAGCGTCGGGGCGGGCCGGAGTACGAAGGCACGACCCGGCTCGAGAGCAATCCCGCGCTGCTCATGTTGCGCAGCACGGGGTAAAGCGCACCTTGCTTGAAGGGCGCCGAGGGCAATGCCTCGGTGCTGAGCCGCCGGGCGATCTCGTAGCCATAGAGGTCGGACTCGGCCTCGGCCAGCACGGAGAGCAGCACCAGCGCCGTGAGACCGGCGCTGAGTTCGCGCTGGAACTTGCGCGCCTGCAGCTCTGCGGCGGACTCGCCGTCCGGTGCCGCCACTGGTAACACGTCGTCCCGCACCATGCGGTTCGCTCCCCTGTCTGATGCCTCATATTAGGCAATAAACACTAATGTGAAGTCAACAGTACAGTGGGATCCCTCCTATGAACGCGGACATACTGCTGAAACGGACGACTATGTAACATCGACCGCACGGCGCTTCGACGGAGCCAGGTCTAGGATGTCGACGGAACAACACCGCGTGTTCGCCCCGCGGCGGTACCTGAGCCGCCTGACGCGCGGTACGTTGGCCGTGATCATGGCCGGCGGACGCGGTGAGCGTCTCAAGCAGCTGACCGAGGACCGCTGCAAGCCCGCGGCGCCGTTCGGCGGCAAGTTCCGCATCATCGATTTCGTGCTCTCCAACTGCCTCAACTCCGGCATCCGCCAGATTTCCGTGCTCACCCAGTACAAGGCGCACTCGCTGATCCAGCACATCGGCAAGGGCTGGGGTTTCCTGCGCGGCGAGTTCGGCGAGTTCATCGAGATCGTTCCCGCGCAGCAGCGGCTCGGGTCCGAGTGGTACCAGGGCACGGCAGATGCGCTGTGGCAGAACATGGACCTGATCCGCGCCCACCGGCCGCTGCACGTGCTCGTGCTCGCCGGCGACCACATCTACAAGATGGACTACGGTCCGATGATCGGTTTCCACGTCGAGAAGGAGGCCGACATCACGGTGGGGGTGGTCGAGGTGCCGGTCGAACGTGCGCGCGAGTTCGGCGTCGTGGGCGTGGACGACACGAACCGGGTGCTCGACTTCCTCGAGAAGCCGGAAAACCCGCCCGCGATGCCCGGTCGCCCCGACATCGCACTCGCGTCGATGGGCATCTATGTCTTCAATCCGCGCCTGCTCGAACGCATGCTGCGGGCCGACGCGGAGAACCCGCATTCCGCGCACGACTTCGGCAAGAACATCATCCCGGAGGCGATCGGCAAGCTTCGGGTGTTCGCGTACCCGTTCGAAGACGTGCGGACCAAGGCCCAGAACTACTGGCGCGACGTGGGCACGGTCGACGCGTACTACGAGGCGAACCTCGAGCTCGTGCGCGTCTCGCCGGAACTCAACATCTACGACGAGCAGTGGCCCATCTGGACCTACCAGGAACAGCTGCCGCCCGCGAAGTTCGTGTTCGACGATCCCGACCGCCGCGGTTGCGCGATCGACTCGATGGTCTCCGGCGGCTGCATCATCTCCGGCTCGCGCGTCGCCAATTCACTGTTGTTCTCGAGCGTGCGCGTGCACGATCACAGCTCGATCGTCCGCTCGGTGATCCTGCCGCGTGTGCGGATCGGCGAGCACTGCGTCATTCACAATGCGATCATCGACGAGGGTTCGGTCGTGCCCGACGGCATGCAGATCGGCGTCGATCCCGCGGCGGATCGAGACCGGTTCTACGTGAGCGAGGACGGCGTGACGCTCGTCACGGCTTCCATGCTGCGCGCAGCGGCGACCCGCGGATGAGCGCAGGGTCGCGTTCCGTCACACCAGACCAGTTCCAATTCGGGGGTTCGTTCGCATGCTGAACTCGTTGCCGCCTCCTGGCCGGTCGTCGCGGGCGGTCGTGCTGCTGTCGGTTCTCGCACTGGGGACCTCCGGTTTCCTCGGTGGCTGCTCGACGTTCGCGCCGAAACTCGAGACGCCGCAGTTGAGCCTGCTCGGCATCCAGATGATGTCGACCGACATGTTCGCGCAGAAATTCCGCGTGCGCGTCAAGGTCGAGAACCCGAACGACCTCGAGTTGCCGGTTCGCGGGCTCGACTACAAGATCATCCTGATGGGCGACAGCTTTGCCGACGGCGTGAGCAGCGATCGGTTCGTCGTCCCCGCGCTGGGCGAAGCCGAATTCGACATGGTCGTGACGACCAACTTCGTGAGCAGCCTGGGTCGGCTGATCAGCCGCGTCGGTGGCGGCAAGCTCGAGAACCTCGATTACGAGATCGCGGGCGAGGTGCTGCTCGACAAGGGCTTCGTCAAGAAGATCCCGTTCAACCACCACGGCACGGTCGACGTTTCGAAAGCGCTGGCGAAGAAGTCGGGCGAGATCTGACCCTTCGTCCGCCGGCGCCGCAGCCGAGCCTGCCGGTTTCGTCGAGGAACTGCTGGGTCGAACGCCCGCCTCAAGCGCCCGTCGTCAGCGCGTCGTACAGCTTTTCGTACTGCGCCGCGCTGGCTTCCCAGCTGAAGTCCTCGCTCATGCCGTTCTGCACGAGCCGACGCCAGACGCTCGGCCAGCTGAACCACTCGAGCGCGGTGGTGATGGCCCAGCGCAGCCCGCCCGCATCGAAGTCGTTGAAGACGACGCCGGTGCCCTGGCCGGTCACAGGATCGAAGTGCTGCACGCTGTCGGCCAGACCGCCGGTGCGGCGCACGATCGGCACGGTGCCGTACTTGAGGCTGTACATCTGGTTGAGGCCGCAGGGCTCGTAGAGCGAGGGCATCAGGAACATATCCGAAGCGGCTTCGATGAGGTGCGCGAGCTCTTCGCTGTACCCGCTGTAGAACACGGCCTTGCCCGGGAAGCGTTCCTGCAGCGACGCCATGAACTGCTCGTAGTGAGTCTCGCCGGAGCCGAGCGCCACGAAGCGGATCTCGCGCTGCTGCAGCAGTTCGGGCAGCGTGTCGAACAGCAGGTCGATGCCCTTCTGGCGCGTGAGGCGCGTGACCATCCCAAGCAGCGGCGTCGAGCTGGCCGCGGGCATCCGCAGCAGGTCGAGCAGGGCTTCCTTGTTGCGGGCCTTGCCCGCGAGGTCCGACGCGGCGTAGCGAAACGGCAGGTATCGGTCGGATGCCGGGTTCCAGTCGTCGTAGTCGACTCCGTTCAGGATTCCGTAGACGGCGTCGCTGCGCCAGCGCAGGTCCCCGTCGAGACCGTGCCCGCCCTCGGGCGTGCGGACTTCGCGAGCGTAGGTCGGGCTCACGGTCGTCACCGCGTCCGCGTGCAGGATGCCGTGACGCATCGGGTTGATGCGGCCATGCGCGAGGTCGCCCTGGTGGAACGCCTCGATGCTGACACCCGGCCCGACGTCGGCCGCGGCGCCGGCCGAGAAGACGCCCTGGTAGCCGATGTTGTGGATCGTGAAGACGCTGCGCGACGCGCCGAAGACGTGGCGGTCCCAGGCGTAGGCCGTGCGCAGCAGCAGCGGCGCGAACGCCGTGTGCCAGTCGTTGCAATGCACGATGTCCGGCGGGAACCCGAGGCGCTGGCAGCACTCGAGCGCAGCGCGCGTGAGCACGAGATAGCGCAGGTGCTCGTCCGGCGCATCGGAGTAGATCTGCGGCCGGTCGAACACAGCCGGGCAGTCGACCAGGTGAACCCAAACGTCGTCGCGTCCCGGCATGCGCACGCGATGCACGTC
>JAJTCR010000137.1 GCA_021325695.1 Steroidobacteraceae bacterium
GTGCGGCACCATGGCGCGCACTTCGGTCCCGCCCTCGGGCGAACGACCGACGGTCAGCGTGCCGCCGAGCGCGACGATGCGGTGCCGCATGCCCGCAAGACCGTGTGACGGCGCCTTGTCGTGCGCTTCGGGGCCGATGCCGACGCCGTCGTCGACGATCGCCAGCAACAGGTGATCGGCCGCCGTCTCGAGCGTCACGTCGACGTGGCTCGCGTGCGCGTGCTTCTGCACGTTGGTGAGCGCCTCCTGCACCACGCGGAACAGCGCAATTGCGGTTCCCGGCGTGACCTCGGGTTCGTGGTCCGGCACGTGGAACGAGCAGCGCATGCGTCCGCGCTTGCAGACCTCGTCGACCTGCCAGCGGATCGCGGCGACCAGCCCCATGTTGTCGAGCAGCGTTGGACGCAGTTCCTCGATCACGCGGCGCTTGAGGTCGATGCCCTGGTCGAGCACGTCGAGGATACGGTCGATCCGCGCTGCGAGCGTCTGGGGATCAGCATCGCGCGCGTGGTGCTTGACCCAGGTGACGTCCATGCGGGCTGCGAGCAGCAAGCCGCCGAGTTCGTCGTGCAGTCCACGCGCGAGTCGTGAACGCTCCTGCTCCTGCACGCTCTGCAGGTGTCCGTAGACTTCGTTGAGTTCGGCCGCCCTGGTCGCGGCTTCCGCCTCGAGCGCGTCCTTGCGGCGTTCGATCTGCGCGACCCCTTCGCGGTGCCGTCGCAGTGCACCGATCACCATCAACGACGCGCTCAGCACCAGGACGATGGTGACGAGCGTGCCGGCGAGCGCGATCCGCCGGGCGAGTCGCTGCTCACGCTGCCATTTCGCCCGCGTCTCGCCCACGTGAACCGACTCGTAGCGCTCGAGCCTGCCTGCCACGGCGAGGAACTGATCCAGCGGGTCGCTGCCGGAGGCCTGCGCGCGCGCCAGGTCGAGTGCCGCAGCCGCGCCGCGCGATTCATACAGCGAAATCACCGAGAGCGTCGCGCCGGCCTGCATTCCCGCGAGATAACGCAGCTGGCGCGCCGTGGCGGCCGCGTCCGCGGGCTCGTCCGCGTAGCTCAACATGAACGTCTCGGCGGTCCGGCTGATGTCCCGACCCGAGCGCTCGAGCGGTTCGAGGTATTCGTGCCGGCTCGTGAGCACGAAGCTGCGCACCGCGAGCGCCGACTCCGCAACCTGCCGCCGCAGGTCGCCGACGAGGATGCGGCGGGACATGGACTCCTGCATCTGTTCGGCCGCCGCGCGCAGCCGCACGCGCCCTGCCTCGGCAATGAGGAAGAGGCTCACGAGAAACACGACGGACAGCACGGTGGTGAGTCCGAATATGCGCCAGCGACCCATGCGTCTCCGTGTTGCTTGATCCTTTTGTATGCGCTCGGTTCACGACTGTCCATAGGACGGGCCCGGCTCCTACACGGGGCGCCGGGCGCAGCCGACGCCTCGACGCGCGCGGGCTGCGCATCATGGCTGCACCGGCGCGGCCGCACCGGTCTTCACCCATCCGAGGATCCATCGATGACCCAGATCCGACACGCGCGTCACCCGTTCCGCACCGGCGGTGCGGCATGACGAAGCTGACGCCGCCCGGGGCCGCGACGGCCGGTCCCTACGAACCCCGCGAGTTCGACCTCACCGCGGTCACGGGACTGTCGCAGCGAGCGATCGAACTGCACCTCGAGCTGTACCAGGGCTACGTGAAGGAGTTCAACACGCTCCTCGCCGAGCAGAGTGCAGCTTTTCCGGCGCCCGGTGAGGCAGCCTCGCCATTGGACCTCGCCAGTCACGCGCGGCGTTTCGCGTTCGAATACAACGGCATCGTGCTGCACGAGCTGTTCTTCGAGGCGCTCGGCGCGCCGGGCGCGACGGCACCGGACAAGCAGGGCGTGCTGGCCGATGCGGCTGAGCGCTCGTTCGGCGGGCTCGAGCAGTGGATGCAGCACGCGGCCGGGCTCGCCAAGCTGCGCGGCGTCGGGTGGGTCGTCTCCGTGCGCGAGCGCGACTCGAACCGCCTCTACAACTGCTGGGTGGACCTGCATCACCTCGCCATACCCGCGAACACGGACGTCGTGCTGGCGCTCGACCTCTGGGAGCACGCGTACCTGCTCGACTTCGCGCCGTCACAGCGCACCAACTATTTCGAGATGCTCTGGAACAGCGTCGACTGGGCCAAGGTCGAGGCCCGGTGCGGGCAGTGACGAGGGGATAGGGGATGGTGACGGATGCGGCGTCGCCGCCCGTTGAACGAAGCGCTCCTGGACGGCGGCCGAGCGAAGCGCGATCGCACGCCGGGTGCGACGACACGTCTTTCGCGATCTCCTATCCGTTAACCCCTGTCCCCTTTCTCGCTCATGCCTACCGCCGAAATGTGCCCAGTCTCCTCGAGCACGGCCAGGCGGACGTCCCCGGGTTGTTCGAAGCCGAGTCGCCGCAGTCCCGCCAGCAGTTCGTCGTGCGAAACGCCCTCCGCCTCGAGCGCAGCGTCGATGACGACGCCGTCGAGCACGAGTGCACGCGGTTTGCCGCGGACGAAGTGTCGCACCGCCGGGGAAACGCGACACACCGATGCCAATCCGCGGTGCACCGCGAAGACGACGACCACGAAGACCACCGTGGCCAGCGTGCCTTCGCTCAGGAACACCTTCTGCACCGTGACGCCGAGCGTGATCAGCACCAGCAGGTCGAACGTGGTGGTCTGGCCCGCGAGCCGCTTGCCCGCGAGCCGCATCATCACCAGCAGCGTCGCGTAGTAACCGATCGCCTTCGCCGACTGCAGGACGAGCTCCTGGACGTCCACGAGGCTCACGCGCTGTACTTCTTGCAAAACGCGTGCAGTGTTTGCACGGGCCGTCCGTGAAACGCAGCGCCCGCGGCAGCGGCGACGCAGTGGTCATGGTCGACGTGCTGAACGACTTCCGTTTCGCCGACGGAGGCACGCTGCTGCGACGCTTCCGTCCGCGCATCGCCCCGATCGCCGCGATGCTCGCGCGCGCGCGCGCCGCCGCGGTGCCGATCGTCTATGCGAACGACAACTTCGGGCGCTGGCGCTCGAGTCTCGCCGACATCGGCGACCGGCTGCGTGACTCGAACCCTGCTGTGTGGCGCGCACTCGCACCGATCCGGCCGCAGCCGCACGACTACGTCGTGCTCAAGCCGCGACACTCGGCGTTCTACTGCACGCCGCTCGAACTGCTGCTGGAGACACTCGACGTAGATCGGCTGGTGCTGTCGGGGGTCTCTGCGACCAGCTGCATCTGGTTCACGGGTGCGGATGCCCACGTCCGCGGCTACGCCGTGGTGGTGCCGTCCGATGGCGTCGCGGCTGCGGCGGCGCCACTCGAACGTGCCGTGCTCGCGCTGATGCGTGAGTCGTTGGGAGCGAAGACCCCGCAGGCGCGCGGCGTCCGGTTCAGGCCACCGCGGCGGCCGCGACACGCCGCGGGCTGACACCAGCCGAGCGGCGTGCCGGGCCCCGATCAACGTCGGCCGCCTCGTGCCGGGCTGCGGCGTCCGCGAGAACCGGCGCGTCCACCGCGTGCAGCGGCCGCCGTCCGACCCGCCGCACCGCGCGCGGCGCCGCGCGAACCGCCCGCGCGAGCGCGACTGCCCGGGGACTTCGCGCGTGTGGTCGACTTGCCGCGCGCACTCGACTTGCCCCGCGTCGAGGTTCCCGTGCGGCTGCCACTGCGGCTGTTCCGGCCGCCGCGTGCCGCCGCGGCCGTGCGGCCCGCCGCACTGCGTGTTCCGCCCCGGGAGCCCGTGCCGCTCGAGCGTGTGCGACCACCCGTCGACTTCGCTCGCGTGCTCGATTTGCGGCGCGCCGACGAGCCGGCGGCGGACTTGGCGCGGGCCGTGGACTTGCCGCGGGCGCTGGTCGTCGTGGACTTGCGACGGCTCGTCGTTCCCGTGCGGCTCGCACTGCCGCGGCTGGCGCGACCGCCCCGCGCCGCTGCCGCCGTGCGTCCGGCCGCGCCACGTGCGCCGCTTCGACCCGTCGTGCTCGTGCGTCCGCGGCGCATGCCCTGCGCGCCATCGGTGGCGGGGGTCTGCTCCGCGTCGTCGTCGACGTCGTCCTCGTCACCGGTGCGGCTGGAGACGTCTCCCATGGACGCCTCGTCCATCGGACGTTCTTCCGCATCGTGTCCGCGCGCGAGACGGCCGCCTTCGCGACCGCCGCCATCCTGTGCGTTCACCGTGGCCCAGGCGCGGCGCTCGGCTTCGTCGGGCGAGACGCCCCGGGCCTCGTAGCCCTCCTCGATGTGCTCGGCCTTGCGCTTCTGCTTGTCCGTGTACTTGTCCTTGCTGCCTCTAGGCATGAGTGCACTCCTTTGCGTGAGTGAGCCTGCGCTCAAGTGTTGATGATTTCACCACCGTTCGGATGCAGGACCTGCCCTACGAAGAAGGCAGAGTCTTCCGAAGCGAGGAATACGAAGCTCGGGGCGATCTCGTCGGGTTCCGCCGGGCGACCGAGCGGCACGTTGCCGCCGAACTTCCGAACGTCCTCCGGCGAAAACGACGCCGGGATCAGCGGCGTCCACACCGGCCCGGGCGCTACCGCGTTGACCCGGATGCCACGCTCGACCAGCGACAACGCAAGCGAGCGTGTAAATGCGACGATGGCGCCCTTGGTGGAGGCATAGTCGATCAGGTGGGGACTGCCGCGGTACGCGGTGACGGACGTCGTGTTGATGATGCGAGCGCCGCGCTGCATGTGGCCGAGCGCCTGCCGGGTGACGTGGAACATCGAGAAGATGTTGGTCTGGAACGTCTGCTCGAGCTGCTCCGGCGTGATGTCCTCGAGCCTGTCCTGCTCGACCTGCATCGCCGCGTTATTGACCAGCACGTCGAGGCGGCCCAGTTCGTCGACGGCCTGGTCGACCGCGCTTCGGCAGTCGTCGACGCTGCGCAGGTCGGCGGCGATCGCGACGCAACGACGTCCGAGCTTTTCGACCTCGGCCGCGGTGTCACGGGCATCGCTGTGTTCCCGGAGGTAGACGATCGCGACGTCGGCCCCCTCCTTGGCGAACGCGATCGCCACGGCGCGGCCGATGCCGCTGTCGCCCCCGGTGATCAGCGCGACCTGGCCTTCGAGCCGGCCGGACGCCCGGTAGTCGCGCATCGTCGACTCCGGCCGCGGCCGCATCTTCGACTCGAGACCGGGACGGCGCTGCGTCTGCGGTGGTTTGGTCTGCCCCGGCCCCTTGCGCTTGCTGGATGAG
>JAJTCR010000502.1 GCA_021325695.1 Steroidobacteraceae bacterium
GACGGCGCTCGCGGAACTGCCGCCCGGCCAGGAGTGCGCGGGGCGCTCGCCCCCGACCTCAGCACGCACCTCGACGAGGAAGGATCGAGCGTCGCCTACGAAAAGGGGGCGCTGTTCCTGTACCAGCTGGAGCGACTGTACGGTCGCGCGGCGCTCGACGCGTTCCTGCAACGATGGTTCGACCGGCACGCGTTCACGAGCGTGACGACGCCGCAGTTCGCGCGCGCGCTGCTGGACGGTTTGATCGCAATGGACCCGACGCGGATCGATCCCGGATTCCTGCATCGCTGGATCGACGAGCCGGGATTTCCCGCGGGTGCACTGCTGGTGAGCTCCGACGCGTTCGCACGCGTGGACGCACAGCGCGCGCGATGGGAAGCGGGCGAGTTGCTGACCGCTGCCCTCGAGACGCAGCGCTGGACCGTGCAGGAATGGCTGCAGTTCCTCAACGGCGTGTCGCGGCCACAGGCAGTCGTTCGACTTGCGGATCTGGACCGACGATTCGGCCTGACCGAGTCGCCGAACGCGGAAATCGCGCACGCCTGGTACCGGCTCGCGCTCGCGAGCGGATATCCCGGGCTCGAGCCGGCGCTCGAGCGCTACCTGACGGGCATCGGTCGCCTGAAATTGATTCGACCACTGTATTCGGACCTCATGAAGACGCCGCAGGGGGCCCAGCTGGCACGCCGCGTGTATCAGGAGGCGCGGCCGGGCTATCACGCGATCGCGCAACGGGCGCTGGATCGAGTGGTAAAGTGAGTCGATGAAGCGGCGAAACATACCCGCGCTCGAACACCTCAAGCGGCGCGTCTCGGCGACGGACGCGGACGTGATCGACGAGCTCTACGGGCTCGAGCCGGTCTACGAGCCGGACAGCCCGGAGCGGGCTTCGCGCCTGACCACGGAGTTTGTCTCGATTCTCTGTCCGTACTGCTGGGAGCAATTCGAGACGCAGGTGGATCTGTCTGCAGGCTCGTTCAGCCACGTCGAGGACTGCCAGGTCTGCTGCCAGCCGATCCAGCTCAGCTGCGAAGTGGACGACGAGGGGCGTTTGCTCAGCGTCAAGCCGGAGCGGATGGACTGACGCCGATGACGAGGCCTTCGCCGAACGTCCACGCGACGAGGCGGGCCAGCGCATCCGGCGACGTCTGCGAGCGGGCCACGGCCTCGGTGAACGTCGCGCCGTCGTGCAGCGCTCCGAGCAGCGCATAGGCCTCGACATCGAGGCGGTACACCGCCACGCCTCCTCGCAGGCCCACTCGAGCCGCGCGAGGTCGACCAGCCACGCGTATTCGGTGTCGTCGAGCCGCGCGACCAGCCACCCGGGGAACGCCTCGCCGATCCAGTGCAGGTCGCCGCTGCGCGAGGGGTGCCCGGCACGGTATTCGTGGGCGAGTTGCCGGAAGAAATCCTCCCCGACCCGACGTCGCAGCACGGGGTAGGTCAGCGCCAGGGCGCCGTGGAAGAATTGCCAGGCGTTGTTGGCGTACACGGCGAGCCGCTCGGGCACGGCGACCTCCGCCGGGCCCGCAAACGCGTCGTGCCGGGCGATGGCCACGGACTCGACCGACGGCCGCAGTGCATCCGCCATCGCGCGTTGCACCGTCCGGAGACTGCGCGGAGCGCGTTCAGGCCGCATGGGCGCGGACCGTGCGCAGCCGCGCTTCGGCGGCATTTGCCTCGGCGACCAGCGTTGCGAGGGCCGGCACGTCGTTGTCCCACTCGATCAGCGTCGGTATCGGTCCGAACCGTCGCAGCGCGCGCTCGTAGAGCGACCAGACCGCTGGGCACACTTCGGAGCCGTGGTCGTCGATGAGCAGTTCGTGCGCGCCGAACCGCCGTCGCGAGTGGCCGGCGAGGTGGATCTCCTGCACCGCAGCGACTGGCAGTGCGCCGAAGAAGGCCTCGACGTCGAGGCCGAGGTTGACGGCGTTGACATACGCGTTGTTGACGTCGAGCAGCAGGCCGCAGCCCGACCGCTCGACCAGCGCCGCGAGGAACTCGCCCTCGCTCAAGGGCGCCGCTGCGAACCCGACGTAGGCACTGAGGTTCTCGACGAGGATCTGCCGATCGAGGACGTCCTGCACTTCGCGAACACGCGCGGCGAGGTGCTCCACGGCCTCCTCGGTGTGTGGCAACGGCAGCAGGTCGTTGAAGTGCTCGCCGTCGACGTGGGTCCAGCAGGCGTGTTCACTCACCAGCGAAGGTTCGAAGCAGCGCACGGCCGCCCGCACTCGTCGCAGATGCTCGCGATCGAGCGGGTCGGCGGAACCGAGGCCGAGCCCGACCCCGTGCAGGCTCAGGGGGTAGTGCGTCCGCAGTCGTTCGAGCGCGCGGACGGCAGGTCCGCCGTCGTGGAAGTAATTCTCCGTGTGCGCCTCGAGCCAGCCGACGTCGGGTCGCTCGCGCTCGATCGCGGCGTGATGCTGCGATCGCAGACCGATCCCGGCACGCCCCGGGACCGGTCTTCCGGCGCCTGGCGCCGGTTGCGCCGCGCCGGTCATGGGGCCGTCACTTGTCCGACTTGTCGGCCTTGAT
>JAJTCR010000138.1 GCA_021325695.1 Steroidobacteraceae bacterium
TGAGCGAGCCGGTGGCCTCGCTGGCGGCCTTCACGCCGGCGGCGCCGTGCCTCGCGCTGCTGGTCAGCGTCGTTCCGCGCTCGCTCGGGGCCGGGGCCGTCGGTCCACATGCGGCGCCCGATGACCGGGTGATCGACCGCCGTGCACTCGAGCAGGTCGCCTCCGCCTGGCTCGGCGACCCATGGACGGCGCTCGTCCTGCGCACCTTGCCCAACTCACCCGACAAGCGACACCGCGCCTACGTCGACGGCGCGTCTCCAGCGCCGTACTTCGTCCCGGACGCCATCGGCTGGCTGGTCGAGCGCGAAGTGACCTCGCTGGTCGTCGACCTGCCGAGCCTCGACCGCGCCGACGACGGCGGCCACCTTGCCGCACACCGGGTGTTCTGGGGCCTGCCTGTCGGCTCGACCGACGCCGCGGCCGCCACGCGACCACACGCGCTCGTGACCGAACTCGCCTTCGTTCCCGACGCGGCCGGCGACGGCCTGTACCTGCTCGACCTGCAGGTGCCGGCGTTCGTCGCCGACGCGGCGCCGAGTCGACCCGTGCTCTATCGCCTGACCGAATCGACCGAAGTCCCCGTCGCATGAGGCTCGACCGTGAACACGCACATGCGCTCGACGCGGCCGACCCGCTCGCGGCGTGGCACGACCGCTTCGTGCTGCCGCGCGAGCCGCAGGGCGGTCGCGAGCTCGTATACCTGTGCGGCCACTCGCTCGGCGCGCAGCCGGTGCTCGCCGCCGATTACGTCGACGACATCATGCGCGACTGGCGGTCGCTCGGCGTCGAGGGCCACTTCAACGGACGCCATCCCTGGATGTCCTACCACGAGCGACTGGCCGCGCCGCTGGCCGACCTCGTCGGCGCGGCACCGACCGAAGTCGTGGCGATGAACTCGCTCACGGTCAACCTGAACCTGTTGCTCGCGACCTTCTATCGTCCCGCGGGCGCGCGCACGGCGATCCTCCTCGAGCGCCACGCCTTCCCGTCTGACCGTTATGCGGTGGAGTCGCACGTGCGCTGGCACGGACTCGACCCGGCGCGCGACCTGATCGAGGTCGCGCCGCGCGAGGGCGAGGCCCTGCTGCGCACCGAGGACCTCGTCGCGCTGATCGAACGCGACGGCGCACGCATCGCAACCGTGATGCTGCCCGGCGTCCAGTACCTCACCGGGCAGCGGCTCGACGTCGATGCCATCACGGCCTGCGCGCGCCGCGCCGGTTGCACCGTGGGCTGGGACCTCGCGCACGCGGCCGGCAACGTGCCGCTGCGCATGCACGATGCCAACGCGGATTTCGCGGTCTGGTGCAACTATAAGTACCTGAACGGCGGGCCCGGCGCCGTCGGCGGCGCGTTCGTGCACGAGCGGCACGCGCAGGACCCGGCGCTGCCGCGCCTGGCCGGTTGGTGGGGTCACGACAAGGCGACGCGATTCCTGATGGGGCCGGAGTTTCGGCCGATTCCCGGTGCCGAAGGCTGGCAGAACAGCAACCCGCCGATTCTCGCGATGGCGCCGCTCGCGGCCTCGCTCGAGCACTTCGCGTCGGTCGGCCTGGCCGCGTTGCGCAGCAAGTCGCTCGAGCTGACCCGCTACTTCGAGCGCCTCGTGCGTGCGCGGCTGGCGGGCCGCGTCGACATCGTCACGCCGTCCGACGCCGAAGCGCGGGGCGCTGCATTGTCGCTGCGACTGCTCGGCTTGTCGCGCGACCATGCACGCGCAGTGTTCGACGGCCTTCGCCGCCGCCTGGTTTTGCCCGATTGGCGCGAGCCCAACGTGATTCGCGCGGCGCCCGTGCCGTTCTACAACCGGTTCGACGACGTGTGGCGTTGCGTGGACGCGCTGCACGCGGAGCTGCCGTCCTGATGCGTCGACTGCCCCGCCGCGTCAGGTGAGCATCGACCGACCACCGGAGGTCGCTTGACGCCGAATGCCGTCACCATGCTGGGCGCAGGCCTTTCGGGCGCGCTCATGGCGATCTACCTCGCGCGACTCGGGGTCGAGGTCACCGTGTACGAGCGCCGCCCCGATTCACGCAAGGTCGACATGGACGCGGGACGCTCGATCAACCTCGCGCTCGCGGACCGCGGCATCCACGCGCTGCGGCAGGCCGAGGCCTACGACGCCGTCGCGCCGCTGCTGATTCCGATGCGCGGACGCATGCTGCACGCGGTCGATGGCACGCTCACGTTCGTGCAGTACGGACAGCGTCCCCACGAGGTCATTTACTCCGTCTCGAGGCCGGGACTGACGCGCGCGCTGCTCGACCACGCGCAGCGCCGGTATGGGATCGCGCCGCGTTTCCTGCAGGCCGCGCGCGGGCTCGACTTCGAGAGCGACCGGCTCGTGATGCTCGACGAGGTCTCCGGCGACAGCTATACGCGGCCGCTGGCGCCGTTGATCGCCGCGGACGGCGCAGGCTCGGTCGTGCGTCGTGCCATGACCGGCCAGCTCGGGGTGCAGGTCGTCGAGGACCTGCTCGACTACGGCTACAAGGAACTCACGCTGCCCGCCGCCCCGGGCGGCGCGCACCAGATCGAGCGCGAGGCGCTGCACGTCTGGCCGCGCGGGGGCTTCATGCTGATCGCGTTGCCGAACCTCGACGGCAGCTTCACGGTGACGCTGTTCCTCGCCCTCAAGGGCGGGCCCGACTCGTTCGCGGCGCTGCACAGCCGTACCGACGTCGAAGCGTTCTTCGCACGGCATTTCCCCGACGTCGTACCCCGCATGCCCGCGCTCGCCCGCGAGTTCCTCGAGCACCCGATCGGGCGCATGGGGACCGTCTACACCGACCAGTGGTCCGCGAACGGGCGCGCCGTGCTGCTCGGCGATGCTGCGCACGCGATCGTGCCGTTCCACGGCCAGGGCATGAATGCCTGTTTCGAGGATTGCCGTGAGCTCGACCGGCTGCTGCGCGCGACCGGCGACTGGACGGCGGCGTTCGAGCAATTCACGGCGCTGCGCAAGCCCAACACGGACGCGATCGCGGCCATGGCGCTGGAGAATTTCACCGAGATGCGCGACACGGTCCGCGAACCGAAATTCCTGCTGCGCAAGGAACTGAGTTTCGAGCTCGAGCGACGCCACCCGGGGCGCTTCATCCCGCGCTACTCGATGGTGATGTTCCACCACGAGATACCGTACGCGGTGGCGCGCGAACGGGGCGAGATACAGGCCGGAATACTCGCCTCGCTCACCGAACACGTGGACTCGATCGCGAGCATCTCACCCGACCGGATGGACGCGGTCGTGCGCGAACACCTCGAACCGCTGGCGCAGGAGTTTCGCGCGGCACGCTAGCGTTCGCAGCGCATGCCGCTCGAGTATCGACGGGCCCTAGACGACCGAGGCGCCCGCCTGCTTGCGCGGCGCATCCGTGGCGCCCTCCGCGCGTTGCGCGGCCTGCAGCTCGTGCAGGATCGCGACGAGCTGACCGATCTGGTAGGGCTTGGCGAGGTGCGCCTGGAACCCCGACTGCAGCGCCCGCGCACGATCCTCGTCGCGCGTGTACGCCGTCAGCGCCACGGCGAGCAGGCGGTCCGGACCGAGACCCAGCTCGTGGCGGACGCGCCGGATCAACTCGTACCCGTCCATCGTCGGCATCCCGATGTCGCTGACCAACGCGTCGAACTCCTGCGGTCGCGTGCGCAGGGCCTGCAGCGCATCGAGGCCCGAAGTCACCGTCGCCACCCGGGCACCCTGGTCCTCGAGCATCTGTCGCAGCGATTCGAGCATCTCCGCCTGGTCTTCCACCGCGAGCACGCGCAACCCCTCCAGCCGCACGTTGAGCAGGTGGTCCGGATCGAGCCTGCGCCAGGTGCCCGTCGATTCCACGTCCACCGCGAGCAGGGACGACTCGTGCAGCGGCAGCGTCACCCTGAACAGCGACCCCTTGCCCGCACCGTCGCTGGTGGCTTCGATCGACCCACCCTGCAACTCGACGAGCTGCTTGACGATCGCGAGGCCGAGCCCGAGGCCGCCGTGCCGCCGCGCCGTCGTGCTGTCCGCCTGCTTGAACCGGCTGAAGATCTGCGACAGGAACTCGGGCGGAATGCCCTCGCCGTCATCGCGGACCGAGATCTCGAGGTTGGGGCCGTGCCGCCGCGCCCCCACCCAGATGTGCCCGTGCTCGGGCGTGAACTTGAGCGCGTTCGACAGCAGGTTCCAGAGCACCTGCTGCAGGCGCGTCGGATCGCCGAGCACGATCTTCGGATTCGTGCCGACGTCGAGCGACAAGGCGATCCGCCGCGCTTCGGCCGCGGGCCGGTGCGAAGCAACGGCCTGGGAGACAAGCTCGGCGGCGTCGAGCGGGCGTACGTCGAGCGTGACGCGCCCGGACACGATCCGGCTCATGTCGAGCAGGTCGCCGATCAGCTGCGAAAGCGCCATGCCGTTGTCGATGATCAGCGCCAGGCCTTTCCTGAGCTCTTCGTTCGCGGTGCCGTACTTGCGCGCGAGGATGCGGCTCCACAGCACGATCACCGAAAGCGGCGTGCGCAGCTCGTGCGACAGCGTCGCGAGGAACTCGTCCTTCGCGCGCGTCGCGAGTTCCGCGTCCGAACGCGCCGCGCGCTCACTTTCGAGCAGTTGCTCACGCTCTGCCTCGAGGCGGCAGCGCTCGGTGACGTCGATGCTGGTGCCCGCGAAGGCGACGAGGTCACTGCGCGATCCCACGCGCGGAACCCCGTACGATTCGATCCAGCGCCACTCGCCGTCCGCCCGACGCACGCGCGCCTTGGCGTGAAAGGGCGCCTTGCGTTGCATGCAGTCGAGGAAGTCCAGCTCGTAGGCGGCCCGGTCCTCCTCGTGCAAGAGCACCTGCCAGCCGTCGCAGCGCGCCTGCTCCTGCGTCACGCCGAAGAAGGTTTCCCAGACCTTGTTGACGAACAGGATCTTTCCGGCGCCGTCGTGCACCCAGATCATGAGCGGCACGCTGTCCGCCATCACGGTGAAGCGCCGCTCGCGCTCCTGCGCGTCGACGGCCGCCGCTTCAGCCCGCGTCCGCGCTCGCCGCGCCGATTCCGCCAGCAGGATCATGATGGCGTTTTCGACGACGAAGACCGCCGCGCCGGTCGCCAACGCCACGTCCACGGCACGCGTCGTCAGCATCACCGAAAGCACGACCGAGAGGACCGTGGCGATCGCGCCGTGGCGCCAGCCCGCGATCATCGCGGAGAGCAGGATCGCCGGAAAGTACGGCAGGAACGGGAAC
>JAJTCR010000139.1 GCA_021325695.1 Steroidobacteraceae bacterium
GACCCGGCAGCACCCTTCGGCCCGGGGTCCGTGTTGGAGTCGCATCGTGGCTGATACCCTGTTCGGGCAGACCAGCATGCGGCATCAACGTCACGAGGCAGCCCATCGCGTGATGCGGCCCGCCATGGAGAGGAAGGATTCGATGTCCAGAAAGTTCCAAGCACGCATTGCGCACGCAGGAGCGCTCGGTGCGCTGGTCGCGGCGCTCCTCGCGCCACCGTCCGCCCATGCGTCGTTCCTGTCCGGCGAGGCGCTCGCCACGGCCGCCAACGTGATGGCGCTCGTCGTGATCATCGTCGTGCCGATCGTGCTGATCGTGGTGTTCTGGCTGGTGCACGTCCTGCCGGAAAAAATCGCGCACAAGCGCCATCACCCGCAGACCGAAGCGATCCAGGTGCTGTGCCTGCTGTCGCTCGTGTTCGGCGGCCTGCTCTGGCCGCTCGCGTGGCTCTGGGCCTACTCGAAGCCCGTGCTCTACAAGATGGCCTACGGCCGTGACAAGGCGGACGAGTACTACAAGGGGCTTGCCGCGAAAGCGCCGGAATTTGAGGCGACTTTGCGCGACGACGTGGCGAAACTGCGGGGCGACCTCGATCGCCTGATCGCGCGCTCCGACGCGCCGGAGGAACTGCAGGTGATCCGTTCGCAGCTCGCCGCGCTCGAACCGCGCCTGCCGGCCAATGCGGAGGAGGCGCGCTGATGGAAATCCTCCTGCTCGGCATCTACAGCTTTTTCGTCTGGCTGATCTTCTTCAAGTTCAAGTGGCTGCCGTGGACCACGGTGTCGCAAGTCACGGTGGCGATCATTCCGATCGTCGGGATCGCGACGATGATCCTGTGCCTGAACATCTTTGCGCCGTCGTCGGCCGACGTCCGCGTGTTCAAGTACACGATCCCGATCGTCTCGCAGGTCCGTGGCCGGGTGCTCGAAGTGCCGGTCGAGGAAGGCAACCGGCTCGTCAAGAAGGGCGACGTGCTGTTCCGGGTCGACCCGACTCCGTACAAGCTCACGGTCGACAGCCTGATGGCGCAACTCGTCGGCGCACGGGGTGGCAACGAGCAGTTGCAGGAGCAGTTGAAGTCGGCGTCCGGCAACACCGGGGCGCTGCGCACGCGGCTCGACCTCGCACGCAAGCGCGTGCAGCAGAACCAGGAGCTTGCCGCCACCGGCGCAGGCAACAAGTTCGACCTCGAACAGGCCGAAGCCAACCTGCGTGACCTCGAGGCCCAGCTCGGCGCCTCTCTGGCGAACGAGGCGCAGGTGCGCGCGCAGCTTGCCGCGACGGTGAACGGCGACATTTCCTCCGTGGCGAAGATCAAGGCCGACCTCGCGAACGCGGAGTGGGAGCTGGAACAGACCACGGTGCGATCGCCGTGCGATTGCTACGTCATCAACCTTGCACTGCGCCCCGGCGCGTTCGTCGCAGGCATGCCCTTCAACCCCGTCATGACGCTGGTCGAGGCCGACGGGCAGGTCGTGGCGCTCTATCAGCAGAACGAGCTGCACAAGATCGAGCCGGGCAATTACGCCGAGTTCACGCTCAGGACCAACCCGGGCCGGGTCGTCCGCGCCAAGGTCGACTCGATCATCTGGGCGACCGGCGCCGGCCAGATGCAGCAGAGCGGCACGCTGCCGATGACCGGCGTGCTGTCGGCGCCGCCGAACCGGTTCGCGGTCAAGTTTGACGTGGAGGAGGCGGACAAGCCGCTGCTGATCGCCGCCGGCGCCGCCGGCCACGCCGCGGTGTACACCGACCATGGCAAGATGATCCACATCGTGCGCATGGTGATCCTGCGCGTCGGTGCGTACACGGACTACCTCGTGTTGAAGCTGCACTGACATGACACGCGGTTGCGGCAGCGCCTTGACGCTCGCGGCAATGGTCGCGATGTCGGCCTGCGCGCTCGCGCCACCACCGAAATCCGCCGACTATCGCGCCGAGGCGCTGCCCGGGTTGCAGGTGCCCGGCGCCTGGACGGGCGGCGAGGTGAGCGGCGCGGTCGCGACGTCGTGGCTCGCGTCGTTCGGTGACGAGCGGCTCGAGGCCCTCGTGAACGAAGCCATTGCGCACAATCCGGACCTCCGCGTCGCCGCGGCCCGCGTGCAGGTCGCCGCAGAATACGCAGAGCTCGCCGATTCGACGCTGTGGCCGCAGGTCAACCTGCTCGCGCGCGGCGGTGGCGACATGAGCGGCGACTCGTCCGGCCTGCAGGGCGTCGGCCTGTTTGCGGACTGGGAGCTCGACCTCTGGGGCCGCGTGCGATCGGCCAGGTCGGCGCAGTACGAGGCCTACGCCTCGGCCGTGGCGGACGCCGAGTACGCTCGACATTCAGTTGCCGCGATGACCGCCAAGGCGTACTTCCTCGCCGTCGAAGCCGTGCTGCAGCTGCGGCTCGCGGAAGAAATGGTCGGGGCCGCGACGCAGCTGGTCGACCTCTCCGAACAGCGCGAGCGCGTGGGCATGGGCGACGGTTACGACGCGGCGCTCGCACGCGCCAACGTCGAGAATTTCCGTGACACGGTCGAACAGCTGCGCCTGGCACGCGAACAGGCCCTGCGCGCGCTCGAGTCGCTCATCGGGCGCTACCCGGCGGCCACGCTCGACGTCGCGTCCGAACTCACGAAGGTGCCCGGGCCCGTGCCGGCGGGACTCCCCTCGGAACTGCTCGAACGGCGCCCCGACGTGGTCGCGGCCGAGCGGCGCGTCGCGGCGGCGTTCCACCGCGAGCAGGAGGCCAAGGCTGCGCGCCTGCCGCGCATCTCGCTGACCGCCTCGGTCAACGACATCTCGAGCGAGCTGTTCGTGCTCAAGAATCGCGAAAACCCGGTCTGGAGCGCGGGCGCGAGCCTGGCCGCGCCGATCTTCTCCGGCGGCGCGCTGCGGCAACAGGTGCGGATCCGGACGGCCGAACAGCAGCAGGCCGTGGCGGAATACGGCCAGGTCGGGGCGCGAGCGTTTGGCGACGTCGAGAACGCCTTGTCCTCCGAGTTCGCGGCCAAGCGGCGCGAAGCCGTGCTCACCCGGGCGGTGGCCGAGAACCTGCATGTCGCGGACCTGGCCCAGGTTCGCTACCGCGTCGGCTCCGGCGACCTGCTCGGCGTGCAGCAGCGCCAGCTCACCGTGTACGGCTCGCGTGCCTCGCTCGTGCGCGTGCAGACCGACCAACTCGTGCAGCGCGTCAACGTGTACCTGGCCCTTGGCGGCGCCTTCGACGCCAATGCCGGCGCCGGCAAGACCGCGTCGGCGACGGATCCACCAGCCTCCGCCTCCCCCCGCCGCCCGTGACGGCTCCGAACATGGTGCGCGCGATGTCGATCCTGTCGCTCGCCGGCTGGGCCGTGGCCGGGGCGATAGCGACACCGGCCAGTTCCGCAGAGCTGCCCAAGGTGCGGGTGCTCGCGACCGGCGGCACGATCGCCGGCGCGCAAGCGAACGCCACCGGTTACGCGTACAAGTCCGGCACCTACGACGTCGCGGCGCTGCTCGCGTCGGTGCCGCACCTCGACGAGCTTGCGGTCGTGTCGGGCGAGCAGGTCGCCAGCATCGGCAGCCAGGACATGCACGACGCGATCTGGCTCGACCTCGCCAGGCGCGTCGAAGCGACGCTGGACAGCGCGGACACCGATGCGGTCCTGATCACGCACGGCACCGATACGCTGGAAGAAACGAGCTATTTCCTGTCGCTCGTGACCTCGAGCGACAAGCCGGTCGTAATGGTAGGCGCGATGCGTCCCGCCACGGCGATCAGCGCCGACGGACCGGGTAACGTCTACAGCGGCGTCGCCGTCGCGACGGATCCCGGCGCCCGGGGCAAGGGCACGCTCGTCGTGCTCAACGACACGATCCATTACGCGCGCAACGTCGTGAAGACCGACACGACCAGCGTGCAGACGTTCTCGAGCATCAATCGCGGACCGGCAGGCGTCGTCCATGCCGGCCAGATCGACTGGTTCGAGCCGATGGATCGCAAGCTCGGCAAGGACACCGGGTTCTCGATCCAGGGACGCGACCGCTTGCCGCGCGTCGACGTGATCTACGCGCACGCCGGCATGAGCGCGGACCTGATCGACGCAGCGGTCGGACGTGGCGCGCAAGGTATCGTCGTGGCGGGCGTGGGCGACGGCAACGCGAGCATGCCAGCGATCGATGCGCTGACGCGCGCCGCGAAGCGCGGCGTGGTGGTCGTGCGCAGCACGCGCCTGCCAGCGGGGATCGTTCTCCGCAACAACGAGATCGACGACGACGCGAAGGGCTTCGTCGCCTCCGGCGAATTGAATCCGGCCAAGTCGCGCGTCCTGCTGCAGCTCGCGCTGACGCAGACCAGCGATCCGTCGCGCATCCAGCGGATGTTCTACGAATACTGATTGCGGCCTCTCCCCACGGCGGCGGGGAAGGGCGTTCGGTGGCTCGGGGGAGGGCCAGGGATGAGGGAGTATTTTTCATGGACCAAGGAGTGACTAGATGAAGACGATGAAATGGTTGGCCGTCGCCGCCGGTCTGGCGTGCACGCTGCCGGCCCTGGCGGATCCCCTCGAGCAGGGTGACTGGGAAGGCAGCATCGGCGTGGCATTTCTCAACTCGACCGATGCCGATTTCGAGGGCGGGACCAGCGCTGCGTTCGACAGCGATTCGGGGTTTCGCGCGGCGTTCGATTACAGCCTGACCGACGCGCTGCAGGTTGGTGCGAGTTTCGGGATCGGCCAGCGCAGCTACGACGCGACCATCGCCGGTGACGAACCCGGCGAGAGTTTCCGCGCGAACGGCGATCTCGACTATTCGTCGCTGCTTGCGACGGCCACCTACAACATGCTCGACGGCCCGTTCCGCCCGTTCGTGACGGCGGGCATCGGGTGGAGCTGGGTGGATACCAACATCGCGACGGAGCCGCCGGAGGTCGGGTGCTGGTGGGATCCGTGGTACGGCTACATCTGCACGTCGTGGGTCAACACGAGGACGCTCGACGGACTGACGTACCAGCTCGGGGTCGGGGCCCGCTACGACTTCGGCAACAACGTGGCCGTGCACGCGAGCTACCGGATCGACTGGATCGACTTCGACCAGGCCGACGGCACGCCGGACTTCGACGGGTTCGATCTCAGCATCGGCTTCAAATTCTGAGCGACGGGAGACGTCATGAAGAAGCTTGCCATGGTCTTCACAGCCTCGATCGGCTTGACGCTGGGCGCTGGCGCCGCCGCGCAG
>JAJTCR010000140.1 GCA_021325695.1 Steroidobacteraceae bacterium
AGACCGCGGACCATTCCGCCGCGCTTACTTTACCGTTGAAGCCGCGGTCGGCAACGATTTCCACGTCACGGTCTGCGAGCAGGAGGTAGATCAGGATGCCGTTGTTCGCTTCGGTGTCCCAGACCCCGAGTGCCGCAAAGACCTCCAGCGCGCGCTGCCGCGGGGTCTTGCCGAGCCAGACCTCCGACGGTTCGAGCGCGCCTTCGATGGCGAAGCGGATCTCCGCGGAGTGCGTGAGCTCGAACTCGGCGATCGCACGCTCGATCGCCTCGAGCGCTGCCGGGGGAAAAGCGTCGCGGAGTGTGCCGCGTCGTGCAACCGTGTGCCGGAACAGGCGCTTCCAGTCCATCGTGCTCACCAGCCGCCCGAGGCGCCACCGCCACCGAAGCCGCCCCCGCCGCCGCTCCAGCCACCGCCGCCGAAGCCACCGCCACCACCACCCCAGCCACCGCCGCCGAAGCCGCCCGGGTAGCCCCAGCCGCGGCCGTGCCGGCTGCTGTACCAGCCGCCGCGACCGCCGCCGCCGCCGAGACCGCCGAGCAGCGAGAACACGAACGCGACGACGCCCGCGGCGATCGAGATGCCGAGGATCGCGATCAGCATCCAGGTCAGGAACCCGACCACGCCACCGGTCGCGAGCGCACCGCCCACGCGCCCGAACATGCGCCGCAGGACCGAGCCGCCGACCAGCGCGAAGATGAACAGCAGCGGCAGCAGCGTGAAGAGTCCCGGCACGTCGGCCGCGGGCGGGCTGATCTCGGGCTCCGGCAACGGCTCACCCTCGATCACTCGCATGATGCGGTCGACGCCAACCGAGATGCCGCCGTAGTAGTCGCCCCGCTTGAACGCCGGAACGATGTCCTGCTGGATGATGCGGTTGGCAGTCGCGTCCGGCAGCGCGCCTTCGAGGCCGTAGCCGACCTCGAGGCGGACCCGCCGGTCGTTCAAGGCGACCAGCAGCAACACGCCGTCGTCCACCTTGCCGCGACCGAGTTTCCACTGCTCGACAACACGGATCGAGTACTGCTCGATCTCGTCGGGTTGCGTGGTCGGCACGATCAGTACCGCGACCTGGCTGCCCTGGGTCTGCTCGAAGCGCCGTGAGGGGCGGGACGGCGACCGGTGCCTGTGCCAGCGCGAGCGACAGGCCGACGAGCGAGAGCCACGCGGCGCACAGGAACTGCTGCGCGAGTCGGCTGCGGCCTCGGGTCACTGTCGGGACTGCCAATGCGGCGGCTCCGCGCCGTGCATCGGCTGCACGGCGCGGAAAGCTCAGTTGGTCACGGGCGCCGGCTCCGTGGCCGGCGCCGTCTCCGGTGCGGGCGTGGGGGCGGTCGTCGCCGGCGCGCCGAACTCGACCGTCGGCGGCCGCGAGATCTCGGCTTCGTTCTCGACCGTGAAGTTCGGCTTCACGTCGTAGCCGAAGATCATCGCGGTCAGGTTGACCGGGAACTTGCGCACCGTGACGTTGTAATCCTGCACGGCCTGGATGTAACGGTTGCGCGCGACGGTGATGCGGTTCTCGGTCCCTTCGAGCTGCGCCTGCAGGTCCCGGAAGTTCTGGTCGGACTTGAGCTCGGGATAGCGTTCCACGACGACCATCAGGCGTGCGAGCGCGCTCGAGAGTTCGCCCTGCGCCGCCTGGAACTGCTGCAGCGAGGCAGGGTCCGCGGGGTCGACCCTGACCTGCGTCGCCTTCGCGCGCGCCTCCGTCACGCCGATCAGCACGGCCTGCTCCTGCGCCGCGAAACCCTTCACGGTGTTGACGAGGTTCGGGATCAGGTCCGCGCGGCGCTGGTACTGGTTCAGCACTTCCGACCAGGCGGACTTGGTCTGCTCGTCCTGCACCTGGATCGTGTTGTAGCCGCAGCCGGACAACAGCAGCGCGGACGCCGCCAGCAACAGGCCCTGCAATGCACGCATCGGATGATCTCCTTATTGGCCGAAACGCACCCCTGCCAAGGAGCGGGACCTTACCAGATTCGGACCTGCTGCTCCGGCGCGAGGTACATCTGGTCGCCCGGCTCGACCGCGAACGCCCGTGCGAACGCCGGCATGTTGCGCAGGATGCCGTTGCAGCGGTACTGCGCGGGGCTGTGCGGGTCGGTCTTGAGTCGCTTGACCAGTTCCTCGTCGCGGTACTTGCGCTTCCAGACCTGGCCCCAGCCGAGGAAAAAGCGCTGTTCGCCGGTGAACCCGTCGATCACGGGCGCGGGCTTGCCGCCGAGCGACAGCTGGTACGCCTTGTAGGCCACCGCGAGACCCGACAGGTCGCCGATGTTCTCGCCGAGCGTGAGCTGGCCATTGACGTTCATTCCCGGCAGCGGGCTGAACGCGTCGTACTGTTTGACGAGCATGCCCGCGAGCGCGTTGAAGCGTTCCGCGTCCGTCGGCTGCCACCAGTCGCGCAGCACGCCCTTGCCGTCGAATTCGCGGCCGCGGTCGTCGAAGCCGTGGCTGATTTCGTGGCCGATCACGGCGCCGATGCCCCCGTAGTTCACCGAGTCGTCGGCCGTCATGTCGAAGAACGGCGGTTGCAGGATCGCGGCTGGGAAGACGATCTCGTTACCCAGCGGGTTGTAGTACGCGTTGACCGTCTGCGGCGTCAGGCTCCACTCGGTCTTGTCGACCGGTTTTCCGACCTTGGCGATCTCGCGCTGCACGTTCACGTCGCGTGCGCGAAGCACATTGCCGAGCAGGTCGTCCGGTTTCGTCACGAGCCCGGGGTATTCCTTCCACTTGGTCGGATAGCCGACCTTGACCGTGAAATGGCGGACCTTGTCGTGCGCCTCGCGCTTCGTTTCGGCGCTCATCCAGTCGAGCTCGTCGATCGAGGCGTCGAACGACTTGAGCAGGTTCGCCACGAGCTGCTCCATGCGCTGCTTGGCTTCCGGCGGGAAATGCCGCTCCACGTACACCTTGCCGAGCAGGTCACCGGTCGAGTTCTCGAGTTCGCCCAGCGCGCGCTTCCAGCGCGGCTTGAGTTCCGGCGTACCGCTGAGCGTACGTGCATAGAAGTCGAAGTTTTCGTCGACGAACGCCGAGCTCAGGTACGGCGAGTAGCTGTCGATCGCGCGGAGCGTCAGGTAGTCGCGCCACGTGGCGAGCGGGACGTCGTTCACGGCCTGGCCGACGGCCACGAAGTAATCCGGCTGTCCGAGCGAGACGGTCTCGACGTGGTCCAGTCCCATCCGGGCCAGCCACCGCGACCAGTCGATGCCCGGCGACGCTTTCTCGGCGGCCTCGACGTCCAGGGGGTTCCACAGCTTCTGGAATTCGCGCATGCGCACGGCGGGCCAGTTCGCCTTGGCGAGGCGGGTCTCGAACGCCAGCAACCGTTGCGCGACGGCGGCGGAGTCCTTGCGTCCAGCGAGCTTGAACACGGCGTCGACGTGGCGCACGTACGCGGCGCGGATGTCCTGGAACCGCTGTTCCTTGGAGAAGTAGTAGTCGCGCTCGGGCAGCCCGAGGCCCGATTGCGTCAACCACAGCGCATTGACTTCGGGATTGTTCGCAGCGGCAATCACCGACGCGCTGATCGGCGTGTCGATCAGCAGCAGTTGCGCGCGAGCGAGGTATTCGAGCAGTTGCGTGCGATCCTGGATCGCGGCGATCCGGTCGAGTTCGGGCTGCAGCGGCGCGAGGCCGAGGCGCTCGGCCTTCGCCTCGTCCATGTAACTCTTGTAGAAGTCGCCGACGAGCTGTGCGTCGGTGCCTGCCGTGGCCGCGCCGGCGGCCGCTTCCTCGACGATGGCGTGGAGATTCTTCTCGGCCTCGTCCTGCAGGATGGTGAATGCGCCGTAGTTGTTCTTGTCGGCCGGGATCTCGGTCTTCGCGAGCCAGGCGCCGTTCACGAAGCGATAGAAGTCGTCCTGCGGGCGCACCTCGCGGTCGAAATTCGCGAGGTCGATGCCCGAGGTCAAGGCCGGAGCCGCTGGCTCGGCGGCCACCCGGGCGGACGTTCCCACCGGGGCAGGCTCGGATTGTTCGGGTGCGCCCGCGCACGCAGCGAGCGTGAGCGACAGGGCAAGCGGCAGCGGCCAGCGCATGGACATCGTCGGACTCCGTTGGGATGCGACGGCCGGGCCGCCGCGGAACCGGGGATTATAGGCGACGAGGCTGCCGGCCCACCCGCAGGTAGAGCGGCCAGTCGAGACGAACCGTGCGTGCGACGGGCCAGGCCGAGGCCAGCTCGCGTTCGATGGCCGGCAGTGGGTCCCGTCCGTCGTGTCGCACCCGGTACTGCTGCACCGAGGACCAGCTCGCGAAATAGCCGATCACCTGTTCGAGCGTCCACTCGGTCTGCAGCTGGAACGCCGGCGGCGTGATCTCGTCCCAGGGAAACGGGATCGTGCGATAGCCCTGTTGCACGTACTCGCGTTCCGGCGGCCAGTAGGGCCCGATCGTGTCGTGGTAGAAGCGGTCGACGACCTCGTCGATCGCTCCGCCGGCACGAAACACCGTGTACGTCCAGGCCGCGACGACGCCGCCGGGCATCAGCACGCGCCGGCACTCGGCGTGGAAGTTGTCGAAGTCGAACCAGTGGATCGCCTGCGCGACGGCGACCAGCGCGACCGTGCCGTCGGCCACCGGCAGTGCTTCAGCCAACGCGCGCTCGTAGCGCACCCCGGGGTGCGGCTGGGCCTGCTGCAACTGCGCCGGGCTCGCGTCCACGGCGATCACGTGGTCGAAATGCTCCGCCAGTGCGACGGCTGCCTGCCCATTGCCGGTCGCGCAGTCGACCGCGAGCGAGCGACTCGGTGCGAGCGAGGCGACGTAGTCGATCAGCGCGGACGGATACGCGGGACGGTAGCGGCTGTAGTCGGCCGCCTGCCGAGAGAAGTGGTCCTTGAACGTCGGCGCGGTCATGGACGCATCGTGCGCGAGGCGACGCGGCCAGGCAATCGACTTAGAATCGCGACGCCACCGGACCCGGAGCGATCGTGCACGCACTCGAAGTCGTCGACATCGCGCACGCGATCCAGCTCGCGCTGGCGCCCGTGTTCCTGCTGTCCGGCATCGCCGCGTTCCTCGGCGTGCTGACGAACCGGCTCGCGCGGCTGGTCGACCGCGCCCGCAAGCTCGAACACGACGTGCGCGAGGCGACCGCTCCGGACCCCGATTACGCGCGCGCGCAGTTGCACTGGATGGCACGCCGTTCGCGGTTCATCAACGCCGCGATCACGCTCGCGACGATCTCCGGCCTGCTGATCGCGCTCGTCGTGGCGTTGCTGTTCAGCGGCACGTTCGTGCCGATCAACCTCGCTGCCTACGTGGCGGTGCTGTTCGTCGTATCGATGACCGCGCTGGTGGGCGCCTTCCTGAGTTTCCTGCTCGAAGTGCGCATCGCGATCAAGTCGCTGCGCATCGGCCACGTTTAGCGGCGTTCAAACCACAGGCGGGATGCATCGACTTCTCGTCGATGCATCCCGCGCCGTCTTCGATTGCCCGGCGAGGACGATGGCCCGTTACGGCGCGACCACGTATTTCTGCACGGTCGAGGCGAGCACGCATGCGCCGGCCTCGATGCTGGCGCCGTGGACATCCACGTCGTCGCCCACGGCCAGGTCGGTGAACGCAATCTCGGAGGTCTCGCTCGCGTTGGCCGATTCGGTGATCTCGAGGTACCGCGTTCCCGCGTCGGTCCGGACGCACTGGGCCGTCGCGGTCGCCGTGTCGACTTCGAAGCGTCGCGTCTCGGGTATCGCATCGTCGTCGGCGTCGATCTTCGAGATCGTGGCCGCGACCACGCTCGCCGCCGGCGTGGTGTCCTGGTCGAGCACGACGAGCGACGACTTGAGAGGTTCGCCTTCGGTCGCCGGGTCGGTGAACACGCCGTCCACCTCGCCGGTCGTGCCGGGCTGCAACGCTGCCGATGTCAGTTCGTCGTTGCTGCCGATCGCGAAGATGCGCGTGCCGGCCTGGAGCCTGACGTCGAGCGCGTCGGTCGCAAGCGGGTCGAACACGAAGATGTCGTTGTTGCCCGGGGCGGAAACCACGGTGCCGGGCACGCGGAGGTACGTGCCGAGGTCACCGCGTCGAGACGCAGGTCGTCGAGCCGCGTGTCGCCGTCGGCGTCGTCGTGCAGGCCGAGGAAACCGATCGCGGTCAGTCGGTCGTCGTTCGCGAGCGCGGTCAACGCCGCCGGATCCCCCGCTTCATCGAAGATGCCCGTGTTGTCGTCCGTGAAGACCTCGATGCACTCGGTGCCGGGCGTCATCGTGTGACCGTCCATCGTCGTGACCGGCTCGACCGGGCAGAGTTCGAACGAACCCGGGCCCACGTCGTCCGCGACGCCATGGACGCGGACGAGATGATCGTCGTCAGGGCGGATCGTGACGAAAATGACGGGGCGGAACTGCCATCGGTCGCTGCCCGTCTGGTGCGCGTGCAGCGACTTCTCCATGTCGAGGTCGAGCTCGATCACGAGCATCTCGCCGCCGATCACCTCGAACGTGCCGCGCGGATTGAGGTCGAGCTTGCCGTTGCCGGGCAGGTTCGGCCGGTCCCAGTCCGGCTCGGGCTCCGGCACGCCCGCGGCGTCGCACTCCACCAGCGCGAGGTCGGAGAGCGTCAGGCGCACCTTGCTGTACGTGCCGATCGGCACGCTCGCGTCCACCGTGAAGAAATCCGAGAAATTGCGCATCGCGAGCACGTCGATGGTGCGCTCGCCGCTGAAGAGGTTCGTCGCACCACCGTCGGACAGCAGGTCGAGGCCCGTGACGGTCGCGCGCACCTGGCAGAACTGGTCGATCGGCGCATCGGTGAGCAGCACGGCGACACTGCCGGTCGTCGGCGTCGAGTCGGACGAATCGCCATCGCTGCCGCCGCCACCGCAGGCCGCGAGCAGCAGCGCAGCCGTGGCCGCGGCGCCCAACCCGGCGCACGAACCCAGGCAGTTCCGGGAAGATCGAGGAGTCGGCATGCAGCCTCCTTGCAATGCTCACTTCTATGACAGCCCGATTGTGCGCCGAAGCGAGCCGTTGCCGAGGTCGCAAGTGTCTGCGGGTGGCGACAAACGCCGTGATCTCCGGCGATATGTCAAATTGGGCGGCGAAAAAAACCCCGGGCACAGGCCCGGGGCGAGTGAGCGGACTTTGGTCGAAGGGAAGGGAAAAGTCCGCCAGGGGAACCGTATGAAGGGAGGCGTTGCTAGTGCAGGCGCGCCCACTGCAGGACCTTGACGTCCTGCGCCGCCCGTCCGAAGTTGCGCGCGATGATCCGCTCCGCCTCCTTCGTCCCGCGTCCCGGGCGCGGCTGTCCGTCGAGCTCGACCACGCCCCGGAACTCCTCGAGGCCGCGAGGCTGCGGCTGCTCGACCAGGAAGTGGGCGTAGAACTTGATGCTCATGGCCCGCAAACTAATGGCCCGCCCGGGCGTTTTCCGTGACGGCGCGCACAGAATCCCGACGCGCACCGGGCGGGTTGGGGAACCATGAGCCGTTACCGAAAACCGGCGGCGCCCGGATCGAAGTACTCGACGCCGGAGGGTGCGCAGCGACTGCGCGCCGAACTCGAGGATCTGTGGCGCGTGCAACGCCCGCAGGTGACCCGCGCCGTGCAGGAAGCGGCCGCACAGGGCGATCGCTCCGAGAACGCCGAGTACATCTACGGCAAGCGGCACCTCCGTGAAATCGACCGGCGCGTGCGGTTCCTGCGCAAGCGCCTCGAGGGCCTGATCGTGGTGAGCCGGCCGCCGGACGATCGCGGCCGCGTCTTCTTCGGCGCCTGGGTCACGGTGGAGGACGAGCGCGGCGAGGAA
>JAJTCR010000141.1 GCA_021325695.1 Steroidobacteraceae bacterium
AACCGTGATGCTCGGGCTGGCCGGAGTCGAGGACGGACATTCACAGCCGATGACGGCGCAGGTCGACGACGAAGACGGCGCGACGGAAACCGTCTGGTTTTTTTCATCCCGGCAGACTGAGTTTGTCCGTCAATTGGGCGACGGTCGGCGCGCCGTCGCACATTTCGCGGCCAAGGACCACGAGCTGTTTGCATCGCTCGACGGCACGCTCGTGCCGTTCAACGACCGGGCGACGATAGACCGCCTCTGGAATCCTTTCATCGCGGCCTGGTATCCGGGCGGCAAGGACGACCCGGACCTGCAGCTGCTGCGCATGAATCCCGATCGCGTGCAGGTGTGGCTCAACGACAGCGGCGTGCTCGCCGGCGTGAAGTTGCTGCTCGGTCGTGATCCGAAGAAGGAGTACGCCGGCAAGGTGGCGGACGTCAACCTGCCGCCGCGAACTGGCTGAGACCCCGGGCCAGGGGGCAGGTGATAGCGTCGGAGCGTTGGCGGCGCCGCTGCTCGCTATCCCCCACCCCCTATCCCCTACTCGCGATCCGTCAGTCGCAGCGCCCGCCGCTGACGCACAGCCTCGAACAACGCGACGCCCGCCGCGACCGAGACGTTGAGGCTCTCGGCCGCGCCCGCCATCGGGATCGACACGAGCTCGTCGCACGCCTCGCGCGTGAGGCGTCGCATCCCCTCGCCTTCCGATCCCATGACGAGCACCGTGGGACCGGTGAGGTCGACGTCGTAAAGCGTTCGTTGCGCCTCGTCGGCGGTGCCGACGAGCCAGAGCCCGCGCTCCTTCAATTCGCGCAGCGTGCGCGCGAGGTTCACGACGGCGATCAGCGGCACGTTGTCGGCCGCGCCGGCCGCCACCTTGCGCACGACCGGCGTCAGGCCGGCCGCCCGATCGCGCGGCACGATCACCGCAGCGACGCCGGCGGCGTCCGCGCTGCGCAGGCACGCGCCGAGGTTGTGCGGATCGGTGACGCCGTCGAGCACGAGCAACAGTCCGGGCGTATCGCCCAGCGCCTCGAGCGCTTCCTCGAGTTGCGTCTCGGGATCGCCGGCGCGCGGAATCACGTCCGCGACTGCCCCCTGGTGTCGCTCGCCGCCGGCGAGTCGGTCGAGTTCGTCATCGACTGCGACGTGCGTGGCGACACCGGCCGCGAGCGCGAGTCGACGAAGCTTCTGCAGTCGCGACGCCGATTCGCCCTCCTCCCTGAGCCAGAGCTGGCGCACCCGATGCGGGTGGCGCGTGAGCAGCGCGCGCACGGCGTGAATGCCGTAGGCCACGCTCGGTTGCGTCGCGGCATTCGCCCGTGCCCGCCGGCTCTCGTCGTGGTCGCGGTGCGACCCGTGCCGCTCCGGACCGCCGCGTGCGACACGCGGGTTCGCCCCCTGGTGAGCGTCGGCATCACGCGGGCCACCGCCGCGCGGTCGCGCCGGGCGCTCGTTGCGCGACATCAGCGTCGCCTCCGTCCACCCTGGCGCAGGTGGCGGGCCGCAGGTCGCCGTTCCCCCTGCATCTCGCCGGCAAGCTCGAAATCCACGCGTCGTTCGTCGAGCGAGACGTTGGTCACGCGCACGCGGAGGCGATCGCCGAGCTTGAATACCTTGCCCGAGCTGCGACCGATCATCCGGAACCCGGACGAGTCGCGGCCGAAATAGTCGGCGCCGAGCGCGGACACGTGCAGCAGCCCGTCAACCTGCAGGCCCACGAGCTGCACGAACAGGCCGAAGTCGACGACGCCAGAGACGATGCCGTCGTACTCCTCGCCGATCCGATCCCGCATGTAGTAGCACTTGAGCCAGGACACGGCGCTCCGCGTGGCTTCGTCGGCGCGTCGCTCGCGCACCGAGCAATCCTGGCCGAGCTGCGGGAACGCACCGTGTCGCGCAACGAGTTCCTGCGGGTCGCCGCCGGTCAGTACCTGGCGGATGCCACGATGCACGACCAGGTCCGGGTAGCGTCGGATCGGCGACGTGAAGTGCGCGTAATGCTCGAGTGCGAGTCCGAAGTGGCCGATGTTGCCGGGCTGGTACACCGCCTGCGGCATGGAGCGGATCACGGCCGTCGCGATCAACCCCGCGTCGGGCCGGTCGCCGATCTTCGACAGCAGGTCACGCAGGTGCTCGGGCGTGATCTCCTCGGGCGTGGGCAACCACAAGCCGAACTCGCGCAGGAACGTCCGCAGGGTTTCGAGCCGGTCGAGCTCGGGCAGTCCGTGCACGCGGTAGAGCGTCGGCACGCGATGACGATCGAGGAACCGCGCCGCCGCGACGTTCGCGGCGATCATGCACTCCTCGATCAACCGATGCGCGTCGTTGCGTGGATATTCGACCAGCGCCGCGACGCGCCCGTCCTGGTCGAACTTGAGCTTGAGTTCCGGCGTGTCGAGTTCGAGTGCGCCACGGCCGGAGCGCGCACGAGTGAACGCCTTGTACACGCCGTGCAGCGCGAGCAACCGCTCGCGCAGCTTCTCGAGCCGGTCGTCCTGGCGTGCCGCGGGTTTCTCGAGGAATGCGCCCACCTCGCGGTAGGTGAGCCGCGCGGCCGAGCGCATCACGCCCTCGAAAAACCGCGAGCGCGAGATTCGACCGTCTTCGGTCACGCGCAACTCGCAGCAGACGCAGAGCCGGTCCTCGTGCGGCTTGAGCGAGCACAGGCCGTTGGAGAGCGCCTCGGGCAGCATCGGCAGCACGCGGTTCGGGAAATAGACGGAGGTGCCGCGCTCGCGCGCCTCGACGTCGAGCGGGCGGCCGGGCTGCACGTAGTGTGCGACGTCGGCGATCGCGACGATCAGCCGCCACCCGCTGCCCTTGCGCTCGCACCAGACGGCGTCGTCGAAATCGCGGGCGTCCTCGCCGTCGATCGTGACGAGTTCGAGTTCGCGCAGGTCCTCGCGTCCCGCGATCGCGTCCTGTGGAATGCGCGCGCCGTACGCCTCGGCCTCGGCGACGGCGTCGTCGGGAAACTCGTACGGCAACCCGAACGAGTGGATCGCGATGTCCGTCTCCATGCCGGGCGCGCCGTGGTCGCCCAGCACGCGTGCGACGCGTCCCACCGGCCCGCTCGTGCGCGACGGTTGCTGGATCAGTTCCACCAGCACGATCTGGCCGGACTCGGCGCCGGCGAGTTGGCCACTCGGCACCAGCACGCGATGCGTGATCCGCGGGTTGTCGGGGGTCAGGTGCGCGATGCCCGCCTCGACCTGCAGTCGCCCGACCACTTCCTTCGTACGCCGCTCCAGCACCTCGACGATCGTGCCCTGCGCCTTGCCGCGGAAGCGTGGTCCCTCGATGCGCGCGGCAATGCGGTCACCGTGCAGCACTTCGCGCATCTGGTGCGCCGGGAGGTAGACCTGCGCCGAGCCGTCGTCGGGCAGCAGCCAGCCGTCCCCGTTGCGGTGCGCCTGGACGGTGCCCACGGTGAGGCCTGCCAGCTGCTCGCGCAGGCAGTACTGGCCACGACGGTTCAGGACGACTTCGCCCCGGCGAACGAGGTCCGCGAGGACTTCCTCGGCCTGGACCGCGCCGGAATCGCTGAAGGCGGCCCGCAGCTCGTCGAGCCGCAGCGGCCGGCCGGCCTTGCGCAGCACGCCCAGAACGGCAAGGTCCGCGGTCTGTCCGGTCCGGGCCGTCGCGCGGCCGCGTGGAGTCTGGCCAGCCCGTCGGGCAGGCTCGGCATTACGTCTGTTTCGTGTTCTTCGCATTTTCCGTTAGATTGACAGTCCAGGGGCCCGCCAGTACATTGCGCGGCCTTCCAGCCCGGCCTCCGTGCCCGGCCGCGACCGATGCCCAGGTGGCGGAATTGGTAGACGCACTAGTTTCAGGTACTAGCGGGTAACACCGTGGAGGTTCGAGTCCTCTCCTGGGCACCACCGACCCTCGACCGGCATCGGCCTGTTCCGGCGGCGCAGCGCTGAGCCCTGCCCTGAAGTTCCGGGCGCTCAGGTGGACTCTAGCATCGACGCGCCCCGCGCGGCGTCGGCGAACGGTCCGGGTTTCACTCGACAGCGCCGCACGCCGACTACAATGATCGGTCCGCTCCCGACCGACACGGCCAGTCCATGAATTACACGACGATCGATTACTCGGTTTCCGACCGGGTGCTCACGCTCACGCTCAATCGACCCGAGCGCCTCAACGCCTTCACCGTGACGATGGCCGACGAACTTGAACACGCTTTTCGTCGCGCGAGCCACGACGACGACGTCGGCGCGATCGTCGTGACCGGCGCCGGTCGTGCGTTCTGCGCCGGCATGGACCTCGTGAGTTCGGGCAACGTGTTCGGGCTCGATGAAACGCAGGCCCCCACGCTCGCAGACATGCACGAGCGGCTCGACGACCCGGTGATCCTGCGCGGCGTGCGCGACACGGGCGGCCGCGTCGCGCTCGCGATCTACGATTGCATGAAACCCGTGATCGGCGCGATCAACGGCGCCGCGGTCGGTATCGGCGCGACGATGACCTTGCCGATGGACGTCCGGCTCGCGGCCGAGGGCGCGAAGATCGGTTTTGTCTTCGGTCGCCTCGGCATCGTGCCGGAAGCGTGCTCGAGCTGGTTCCTGCCGCGGCTCGTCGGGATTTCGCAGGCGCTCGAGTGGATCTACACCGCCGAGCCGTTCGACGCGGCCGAGGCCGTGCGCGGCGGGCTGGTCAAGGCCGCGGTGCCGCCGGCGCAACTGCTCGACGAGGCGCGCAAGCTCGCGCATCGGTTCATCGATCATCGTTCACCGGTCGCGGTCGGCCTGGCGCGCCAGCTCGTCTACCGCAACGGCGCGCAGGCGCACCCGATCGAGGCACATCGCGTCGATTCGCTCGCGATGTGGCACCTGAGCCAGAAGGACGGTGCCGAGGGGGTGCGCGCGTTCCGCGAGAAGCGTGCGCCGCAGTTCACGTCGAAAGTTTCGAGCGATCTCCCCGGGTTCGTCGCGGAGTGGCTGAAGGCTCCTTGAAAAGCGGGGGGACACCCCGGATTTCCGCGGGGATCATCACCGTCGCTTGGCGGCCTGCCGGTGCCGGTGCAGCAGCGGCTCGGTGTACCCCGACGGCTGTTTCGTGCCCTCGAACACCAGGTCGCACGCGGCCCGGAACGCCGGTCCGTCGAACGCGGGCGCCATCGGCCGATAGAACGGGTCGCCCGCGTTCTGTCGATCGACGACGGCGGCCATGCGTTGCATGACCTCGAGCACGCGCTCGCGC
>JAJTCR010000142.1 GCA_021325695.1 Steroidobacteraceae bacterium
ATGCCCTTCACCGCGATCTCGATGACGCGCTCGGGGTGCTCAGCCATCATCTTCTCGAGCGTCCGGCTCTTGATGCCGCCGATCGCGCCGGTGTGCCAGTAGTACGTCTTGTCCGCGAGCTTGTTGCCCGTGACCGCGATCTTGCCGGCGTTCAGGACGATGATGTGGTCGCCCGTGTCGACGTGCGGCGTGTACTGCGGCTTGTGCTTGCCGCGCAGGCGGGAGGCGAGTTGCGTGGCGAGGCGGCCGAGCGTCTTGCCGCTCGCATCCACCACGTACCAGTCGCGCCGCACCTTTTCCGGGTGTGCGAAAACGGTGGTCATCGGATAGGCTCCAAGGCCTGTCAGTCGTGCAGAGAGCCGCGAATTCTAGCCCAGCGTTCCGGCCAATGCAAAGCAAACTGGGGACCGGGTCCGGCCGCTCCGGGCGGGGGCCCGGCTGCCGCAGCGGCCCATTTATAATGTGTTTCCATGTCCCCGAAAGCCCCCGCAGTTCCCCGCCGGCTCAGCCTGGCGGACCGGCTGATCCAGGAAATCGACCGCGGACTGCGCACGGTCGCCGCGGCCAACGTCGCCGGTCGGCCGTTTCCCGACGAGGGTGTGCCGGAGGCACTGGCCGACCCGGCCGCGCGTCGGCATGCGGCGGCCCTGATGCGGGTCAACCACGCCGGGGAAATCGCCGCACAGGCGCTGTACCACGGCCAGGCCCTGACCGCCCGTAACCCCATCTTGCGAGAGCACATGCTCGCGGCAGCCCGGGAAGAGACCGATCACCTGGCGTGGTGCGAGCGCCGCGTGCGCGACCTGGACAGCCGCACGTCAATGCTCGCTCCGCTCTGGTACGCAGGGTCGTTCGCGATCGGCGCGCTGGCGGGTCTCAGTGGCGACCGGACGAGCCTCGGCTTCGTCGACGAGACCGAGAAACAGGTCTGCGCGCACCTCGAGGCGCACCTCGACGACCTGCCCGCCGAGGACGAGCGCTCCCGCCGGATCGTCGCGCAGATGAAGGCCGACGAGGACCGGCACGCCAGCGATGCGCGCGCGAGCGGTGCCGCGATGCTGCCGCGACCGGTGCGCGAATTAATGCGCCGCACGGCGCGCATCATGACCGGTACGGCCTATCGCATCTGATTCGGTTCCGTCTGGGATCGAGTGAAAACTTGCGACGCAGCAGGCGTTTATATTAAAAGCCTGCAGCGTTGGGTTTGACATAAACGTCACGGCTGACATTACAACAGGTGGGAGTCATGGAACACGGTGGACGGCCCTTGAGCGAAATCCCGGCGATCAACCGGTTCCTGAGCTACTGCCGCATCCGCACCGTCCCGTCGAAGACGGTGTTGATCCACGCGGGCGACGTGCCCGACGTCCTCTATTACGTGATCAAGGGCTCGGTCGAGGTCCTGATCGAGGACGAGGAAGGTAACGAGATGGTGCTGGCCTACCTGAACAAGGGCCAGTTCTTCGGCGAGATGGGCTTGTTCAACGATCAGCCCGCGCGCAGCGCCTGGGTGCGCACGCGCTCGCAGTGCGAACTCGCCGAAATGACGTACCCGCGCTTCCGCCAGATCGCGGCCGAGAGTCCCACCCTGCTGTTCGAACTCGCGACCCAGCTCGCAAGCCGGCTCGACCGGACCAACAAGAAACTCGGGGACCTTGCCTTCGTCGACGTCACCGGTCGGGTCGCGCACGCCATCATGGACCTCTGCAACGAGCCCGACGCGATGACGCACCCCGAGGGCACGCAGATCAAGGTGAGCCGCCAGGAACTCTCGCGCCTGGTCGGCTGCTCGCGCGAAATGGCGGGCCGCGTGCTCAAGGTGCTGGAGGAGCAGGGCCTGCTCACGGCGCGCGGCAAGACGATGGTCGTCTACGGCGTGCGTCCGCGGCTCAAGGGCAAGGCGGCCGCGCTCGCCGGTGCTGCAGCACCGCCCTCCGGTCTTGCGCTGCGCGCCACCAAGGCGACGACTTCGCACGACGACGACGAGGACGAAGACGACGAGGACGACGAGGAGTAGTCAGGCCGGCTCCCGGCCACCGATCGTCACGATCAGGCTGCAGCAGCTGACGCCGGCCTCCGCCTTCGACAGCTCCGTCGTATCGACGGGTTCCACTCGCAAGCCCTCGGCCTCCAGGCGCGCACGCGTGCGCGGAAACTGCTGCGGGTGAATCACCACGTCGCCGAGCGCCAGCGCATTGGCCGCGTGCGGCTCGCGCGGGTCCACGGTCACGTAGGTCGCACCCGAGAACACGCTCGGCTGCACCCACGCAGGGTTCAGCAGCAGCAGCCGGTCGGCGATGCGGGTCACCGCGGACTTGAGGTGCAGGCAGCCGCCGAATTCGACCGGGATCACGCGATAGTCCAGCGGGTGCAGGATCGTCGAGAGCTGCGCGATCGCGGCCTCGTTGGTCCGGCTCGAGCGCCCGACGTACACGCGTTCGCGGTCGACCAGCACGTCGCCGCCGTCGAGCGTGGCCGGTTCACGAATGATCTCGAGGCTCCGGTGGGCGGCCAGGCTCTCGGCCACCGAGCGCCGCTCGGCGCGCCGCGACTCGGCGCCGGGCCGCGTGATGATCGCGAGCTCGTCGAAGATCACGGCCGTGTCTTCGACGAAGACACCGTCGGGCAGGTCCGGGGTCGCACGCAGCCGACGCACGTTCGCGCCCAGGCGGCGCAAGGTCTGCTCGTAGGCGTGGTGCTCGGCTACGGCGCGCGGCACGTCGATCGCCACTCGCTCGAGGTGTGTCAGCTCGCACTCGTCGAGTGCCGGACTGACCGCGCGGGTGTAAGCGAGGAACATGGCGTGATCGGGCCGCGGCAGCGCCTCGGCGCAGCCGCGGGTTCCAGCTAACCGATCGCCTTGCGCATCGCAGCGATCGTGGCGGCGTAGTCCTTCGCGCCGAAGATCGCGGATCCGGCCACGAACGTGTCCGCGCCGGCCGCCGCGACCGCGCCGACGTTGTCCACCTTGATGCCGCCGTCGACCTCGAGCCGGATCGCGTGTCCGCTGCGGTCGATCAGGCGCCGTACCTCGGCGATCTTGGGCAGCGCAGACGGGATGAACGACTGCCCGCCGAAGCCCGGGTTCACCGACATCAGCAGCACCATGTCGAGCTTGTCGAGCACGTGTTCGAGCCACGCGAGAGGCGTCGCCGGATTGAACACGAGGCCCGGCCTGCAGCCGAGTTCGCGGATCAGGCCGATGGTCCGATCGACGTGCTCGGTCGCCTCGGGATGGAACGTGATGTACGTGGCGCCGGCCTTGGCAAAGTCGGGCACGATGCGATCGACCGGCTTGACCATCAGGTGCACGTCGATCGGTGCGGTGATGCCGTGCTTGCGCAGCGCCTCGCAGACCAGCGGTCCGATCGTGAGGTTCGGCACGTAGTGATTGTCCATCACGTCGAAGTGGACGACGTCCGCACCGGCCGCGAGGACGTTGCGGACCTCCTCGCCCAGGCGCGCGAAGTCCGCCGAGAGGATCGAAGGGGCGATCCACGGCGCCTGACGGCCTGGCGCCGGTTTGACGGCCTGACGCTTTTCTAGCTGGGTCTTCGGCTGCTCGGTGGTCGTCATGGCGTCGTTCCCGCTCTTCGACGGCTCATTTGATGCCGCGGTGGTTCTTGATGGTTTCGTAGGCTTCGAGGATGCGCTGCGTACGCTCGTGCGCGGCTGCGATCATCGATTCGGGCAAGCCCTGGGCGACCAGCTTGTCCGGATGGTTCTGGCTCATGAGCTTGCGGAATGCGCGCCGGACGTCGGCATCGACGGCCGTCGGTGCCACCCCGAGCACTTCGTACGCATCGGCCAGTCGCGAGGCAAACTCGCCACCGGTCGATCGTTGCTGTTGATGCCGCGCGCCCGGTCCATCGTTGGCATAGGCGCCGCGGTGCATCCGCAGCATGGCTTCGAGCGACGCGAACTCGAGCGGAGAGATGCCGAGCGCGCTGCAGATGCGCTGGAACACGGCACGCGGCCGGTCGCCGAGCCCGTTGCCGAGCAGTGCTGCCTCGAGCTGGATCTGCACGAACAACCGGCATAGATGTGACTGCTCGCCGGCGAGCCAGCGCAGTCGTTCGAGCGTGCCCTCGAGCGGAAAATCGGGGCGCTTGCCGGCCGTGAACAGTTCGATCGCGCGCAGCTTGTCGGGCTCGCTCAGCGAAAAGCGGCGCATCGCAGCGCGCGCGGCATCGATCTCCTGGTCGGTGACGCGACCGTCACTCTTGGCGACGTGACCCATGACCTGGAACGTCGCCTCGAAGAACGCCAGGCGCAATTCCGCCGGACTGCCGCGCCCGGCCGCGTCGGCGCCGATCTCGCCGGATCGGCGTCGGCCGAGCGCTCCGCCGGTGCGGCGCGCCATGACATCGAACTGGTGCCCGATCACGAACCCGACGATCGCCCCGAGCAGGCCGCGCCCGACGATGTAGCCCAGGATCGCGCCGATGATCTTGCCGTACCAGCCTTCGAGCATGCCTTCCGCGCAGGGCCACGCGTCCCGGGAGTCGTTACAATGCATCTTATCAGCACCGGTGGCTCCTCCATGTCCACGCTCACGTCCGATCCCACGCCTGCTTCGCCCCCCGCGTCCGCGGTCGACGGTGCACTCGCCGCGCATTCGCCGCCGATGCACGAGTCCCACGTGCAAGGCCTCACGCGCATCCACCAGGGCAAGGTGCGCGACATCTACGGGATCCCGGACGATCCTCACCACATGTTGATCGTCACGACGGACCGTCTGAGCGCATTCGACGTGGTGCTCCCGGACCCCATCCCCGGCAAGGGCCGCGTGCTCACCAGCATTTCGAACTTCTGGTTCGCGCGGACCGGCCACATCGTGCCGAACCACCTCGCGGCACCCGAGCGGCGGGACCTCACGGGGGTGGTGCCGAGTGCGGCCGATCGCGCGCTGCTCACCGATCGGGCGATGGTCGTGCGGCGGTTGAAGGCATTGCCCGTGGAGGCCGTCGTGCGCGGGTACCTCATTGGCTCGGGCTGGAAGGACTACTTGCGCACGGGCGAAGTCTGCGGCATCCGGCTGCCCGCCGGCCTGCGCATGGCGGACCAGCTGCCGGAGCCCATCTTCACGCCGTCGACCAAGGCCGCGCAAGGCCACCACGACGAGAACGTCGGCTTCGGCGAGATCGTCAAGCTGATCGGCGAGGAGCTGGCCACGCAGGTGCGCGACCGTG
>JAJTCR010000143.1 GCA_021325695.1 Steroidobacteraceae bacterium
TCGATGGTACGGCCCCGGCTTCCGCATTGTTTAGATTTCGTCGCGACCTGGACGCTTCGAAGCGACCGGACGTCGCCCACGGCACCGGCAAGGTGACGTACACGTCGGGCAGTACGTCGCGGCCGCGCGGCGTCTGTCTGGCCGGCGGGTCGCTCGAGTCGGTCGCGAGCGCCGTGGCCTGCGCGACCGCTCAGCTGGACATCGAGCGGCACCTCTGCCTGCTGCCGCTCGCGACGTTGCTCGAGAACGTGGCCGGTCTTTACGCGCCGCTGTTGCGCGGCGCCATGTGCGTGATTCCGTCCTGCGGCACCACGGGCATCCACTACGCGGGTCTCGACGTCGCGAAATTGGCCAGCGTCGTGGCGAGCGTGCGACCGAACAGCTTGATCCTGGTGCCGGAGCTGTTGCAGGCGCTCGTCACGGCCGCCGAGCGTGGCTGGCGGGCGCCGACCTCGCTGCGCTTTGTCGCGGTGGGGGGCGCTCGCGTTTCGCCCGCGCTGCTCGCACGCGCGGACACTGCCGGAATCCCGGTTTTCGAAGGTTATGGCCTGAGCGAGTGCGCGTCGGTCGTCTGCCTCAACACGCCGCAGGCACGACGCGCCGGAACCGTGGGTCTGCCACTGTCGCACGTGCGCTTGCGTGTCGACGCTCAGGGGCAGGTGCACGTCGCGGGCAACACGATGCTCGGCTATCTCCGCGATGCACCGTTGCCGGCCGGCGCGGAATTCGCGACGGGCGACCTCGGACGTCTCGACGACGACGGCTTCCTGCAGCTGCAGGGCCGCCTGGGTAACCGTTTGATCACGAGTTTCGGTCGCAACGTTTCGCCCGAATGGGTCGAAAGCGAGGTTTCCCAGCGCCTCGACGGCCGGCCGGTACTCGCCTGCGGTGAGGCGCGGCCTTACGTCGTGGCGCTCGTCGGCGCCGGCGCCGACGAGGTGGACGACGTGGCCGTCACGCGCGCCATCGCGGCTGCGAATGCAACGCTGCCGGTCTACGCGCAGGTCCGGCACTGGCTGCGCACCGAACGGCCCTTTTCGTTCGCGGACGGATCGCTCACGGCCAATGGCCGCCTGCGTCGGTCCGCAATCCTCGCTCGTCATCGCGACCGGATCGACGCGCTCTACACCGAGGCCGCGGCCTCCTGACCTCCCGCACGGACCCCAATGCACCTTTACCAACGTTTGCAGACCCAAACCGCGGCCGACCGCGACATGCTGCTTTCCTCGCCGGTGGTCCAGCGCGCGTTGCGCGGCGAGGTCACGCGCGAGCTCTACGTCGAGTTCCTGACCCAGGCGTATCACCACGTCCGCCACACCGTACCGCTGATGATGGCCGTGGGCGCGCGAGTGTCGGAACGTCACGAGTGGCTGCGCGATCCCGTCCTGCATTACCTTGACGAGGAGGCGGGTCACGAGCAGTGGATCCTGAACGACATCGCCAGCGCCGGCGGCGATCGTGCAGCTGCCGAGGCCTCGCCACCAGCCGTGGCGACCGAGGCCATGGTCGCCTACGCCTACGACACTGTCATGCGTCGCAACCCGCTCGGGTTCTTCGGCATGGTCTACGTGCTCGAAGGGACGAGCGTGGCGCTGGCGCTCCACGCGGCGGACCGTATCCAGTCGACGCTCGCGCTGCCCGCGAACGCGTTCAGCTACCTGCGCAGCCACGGCGAGCTCGATCGGCAACACGTCGGCGACCTCGAAGGAATTCTCGGTCGCTTCACGGACGAGGACGACCGTGCGGCCGTGATCCGCTGCGCGCGGGGCACCTTCTGGCTCTATGGCCAGATGTTTCGCGGGCTCGACGCCGCGGTGGACGCTCGCGATGGCGGCACACCGGCGCTGAGGCGGTCGGCATGAATGGCAGCCAGATTCGCGCGGTCGTCACGGGCGCGACCGGCGGCATCGGTCGCGAGCTCGCGGCCGAGCTGCAGCGGCGTGGAGCGGCCCTGACGCTGGTCGCCCGCGATGTCGAGGCCCTACAGCAGCTCGTCGGCTTGCTGGGGGGTCGGTCCGAGCGCCTCAAGTACTGCGCGGCCGATGTCGCGACCGCGAGTGGTCGGCACGCGGTCGCCGAAGTTGCGGTCGGGCGCGCGTGCAACGTGCTCGTCAACAACGCCGGGCTTGGTGAGTTCGCGTTCGTCGACGACCAGACCGACGTCGCGCTCGAGCGGCTGTTCGCGGTCAACGCGCTCGCGCCGATGCAACTGGTGCGCGCGCTGCTGCCCCACCTGCGCAGCCAGCCCGAGGCCGCCGTGCTCAACGTCGGCTCCGTGTTCGGCAGCCTGGCCTATCCCGGATTCGCGGCGTATTCGGCCAGCAAGTTCGCACTCCGCGGCTTTACGGAGGCGCTGCGTCGCGAGCTTGCCGACACCCGCGTGCGCGTGCACTACCTCGCGCCGCGCGCCACTCGTACGACCATGAACGCCTCGGCCGTCGAACGGATGAACGCGGAGCTTGGGGTCGCGATGGACCTGCCGGGGCCCGTCGCGCGCGCCGCCTGCGACATGCTCGAGCACGGCCGGGTCGAGGCGGTGCTCGGCTGGCCCGAAAAGATGTTCGTCCGCATCAACGCCCTGCTGCCTCGGCTCGTCGACGGGTCGTTGCGGAGGCAGTTGCCCGTCATTCGCCGGCACGCGCAACTCGCCGCGTCCGAGCACACCACTGGAACCTGAGGAGACACGAACGATGACGAAATACGCACGACACGCCATCGCGCTGAGCGCTTGCCTGGCCACGCAAGCGCTGTTCGCCGCCCAATCTGCCGCGTCCGCGTTCGACGCCGAGTTGCTGGCGATCCAGCAGGCCTGGGCCCGTGCCAACTACGAGACGCCCGCGGGAGACGCGCGCGTCGGGGCGTTCGACGTGCTCGAGCAACGTGCGGAGAAGTTTGCGCGCGAGCACCCGGGCCGCGCGGAGGCGCTGATCTGGGAAGGGATCATCGAAAGCAGCTATGCCGGCGCGAAAGGCGGTTTGGGCGCGCTCTCGCTCTGCAAGGAAGCCAAAGGCAATCTCGAGGCGGCGCTCGAGCTCGACCCGCAGGCCCTCGACGGCTCGGCCTATACCAGCCTTGGCACGCTGTACTTCAAGGTGCCGGGATTCCCGCTCGGATTCGGCGACGACGCCAAGGCCGAGAAGCTGCTGAAAAAAGCGCTCGAGCTGAACCCGGCGGGCATCGACCCGAACTACTTCTATGCCGAGTATCTCGTCGAGCAGCATCGATACCAGGAGGCGCTGCAGTACCTCGACAAGGCCGCCGAGGCCCCACCGCGACCAGGGCGGGAATCGGCCGACAGGGGTCGCCACGGCGAGATCGCGACGCTGCGGCAGAAGGTGCAGGCAAAGCTCGGGTGAGATCAGCCGGCTGCGTCGTGCTCGGCGAGCGCGGCGACGAGTGCGGCGAATTCGGCCGCGAGCGGCGCATCGACGCGCAGCGGCCCCTCGCGCCCCGGCACGGACGCGAATTCGAGCCGAGTGCAGGCGAGCAGCAGCCGACCGACGCCGAAGCGCGTGGCGAACAGGCGGTTGTGCCGGCCCTTGCCGTACGTCGAGTCGCCGACGATCGGGTGCGAGGCGCCGGCGAGGTGTCGCCGCAACTGGTGTCGCCGGCCGCCTTGCGGGCACAGTTCGATCAGCGCGTAGCGCGAGGTCGGATAGCGATCGACCCGCACCGGCAGCTCGTAGGTCGCGAGGCGTCGATAGTGCGTGGTCGCCGTGCGCGGTTCGAGCGATTGCGGACCGATCCGCTCGTCCTCGACCGCGGCCAGCGGCCGGTCGATCGAGCCGGCGGCTTCGGGCCAGCCGCGCACCAGCGCGACGTACGTCTTGCCGACCTCGCGCGTTGCGAACGCCTGCGACAGGACCTTCGCGGCTTCCGGGTCGAGCGCGAGCACGAGCGCGCCCGAGGTGCCCTTGTCGAGGCGATGGACCGGATGGACGCGACGGCCGAGCTGGTCGCGCACGATCTGCAGCACGAACCGCGTCTCGTGCGGATCGATCGGCGATCGGTGCACGAGCAGCCCCGACGGCTTGTCCACGACGACCATGCGGTCGTCGCGGTAGAGCACCCGCAACGTCTCGGCGACGCTGCCGGCCGTCCCCACGTTTGCCGCTTCGCCGCTCAACGCACGTTGCCGCCTGCCCCGATTGGGTCGAACATGCATCCTACCTTGGTGGGGGAGCGGCATGGAGTCTTCGCCGGCGCTCGCAGCCTGGCTCGCGACGGGACAGCGTGTGCGGCTGCTCGGCCACGAACTCTTCACGCGTGCCTCCTGCATCTCCGGGCGCAAGCCGCTGCTGTTGATCCACGGCTTTCCCACAGCGAGTTACGACTGGCACCGCGTCTGGCCGGCGCTCGCCGCCCGCTACTCGCTCTACACATGCGACCTGCTCGGCTTCGGGCTTTCGGACAAGCCGCGCGGGGCGTCATACCCGATCCCACAGCAGGCTGACCTCTGCGAGGCCATGCTCGCGCACTTCGGTGTCGATCGTCCGCACGTGCTGGCCCACGACTACGGCGACACCGTCGCTCAGGAATTGCTCGCGCGCGAACTCGAGGGACGCAGTTCACTCGCGAGTGTGTGCTTCCTGAACGGCGGGCTCTTTCCCGAGAAGCACCGACCGCGGCCGGTCCAGCGCCTGCTGGCCAGCGCGCTGGGCCCACTCGTCGCGCGCGCCATGGGCTATCGCGCGTTCGAGCGATCGATGATGCGCGTGGCGGGCGCGAACCCGCCGACCGAAGTCGAACTGCGCGACCTCTGGACGCTCATCGAGCGCGACGACGGCCGCGTCGCGCTCGCCCGGCTGATCGGTTACATGGAGCAACGCCGCGCGAACCGCGCGCGCTGGGTCGGCGCGCTGGTGAACTCGGGCGTGCCGCGTCGCCTGCTGTGCGGTGCCGCCGACCCGGTGTCGGGCCGCCATCTCGCCGTCCACTATCGCGAACTGGTGCCGGCCGCCGACGTCGTGGTGTTCGAGGGCGTGGGCCACTATCCGCAACTCGAAGCACCGGAAGCCGTGCTCGAGGCATACCTCGAGTTTCGCGCCGCGTTGGAACTCGTTGCCTGACGACGACGGGGACCGCAGAGGCGGCGTCTCATTCACCCCGAGGCTGCGTTACGGCCCGATCCGCGCGGACGTGCAACGTGCCGCCCGGCGTCAGCGCGACGAAACGGTCCTCC
>JAJTCR010000144.1 GCA_021325695.1 Steroidobacteraceae bacterium
CGTCGAGTGTTCGGACGTGGTGTGGGCGGCACGCGGTGTCGGTGGCGTGCAGGCCGAGGACGCCGTCGCGATGTCGGCGATCGAGCACCGCTGCAGCGTGGAGGACCTCGCGGCGCGGCCGACGCTGATGTCGGTCACCAACGTGAACTCGCCGCGTCGCGTCGACGAGGACATCCTCGACAACGTCATGGCGATGGCGCGCCATGGCCAATGCGTGGTGATCACGCCGTTCACGTTGATGGGCGCGATGGCGCCGGTGACGCTTGCAGGCGCGCTGGTGCAGCAGACGGCCGAGGCGCTCGGGGTCATTGCGCTGTGCCAGCTAGTGCGTCCCGGCGCACCCTGCGTGATGGGCGGCTTCACTTCGAACGTGGACATGCGCACCGGTTCGCCCGCGTTCGGGACGCCGGAGTATGTCAACGCCGCGCTCGCCACCGCGCAGCTCGGGCGGCGGCTCGGCATTCCGGTGCGCACGAGCGCGGTCAACGCATCCCCCACGGTCGATGCGCAGTCGACCTACGAGACGGCGTTCTCGCTGCAGGCGGCGATCCTGAGCCACAGCCACCTGATCAATCACGCGGCCGGCTGGCTCGAGGGGGGTCTCTCGGCCTCGTTCGAAAAGATCGTCGTCGACGCCGAAATGCTGCGTGCGTGGGCCGAGATGCTCAAGCCGGTCGAGTTCGACGACGACGACCTCGCGCTCGAGGCGATCGGTGGCGTCGAGCCCGGAGGCCATTTCTTCGGGTCGGCGCACACGCTCGCGCGCTACGAGAAGGCGTTCTACCGGCCGCTGCTGTCCGACTGGTCGAATTTCGAGAACTGGAAGGAGGCCGGCAGTCGCGACGCCACGCATCGGGCGACCGAGATCTGGAAGCGCCTGCTCGCCGAGTATTCGCCGCCACCGCTCGACGCGGACGTGCGCGAGGCCCTCGAGGCCTACGTGGCGCGTCGTTCGGCCGAGCTCGGCGCGCCGCTCCGATCGTGACCGACCGCATCGTCAACGCGCGCATGTACGCGGTGACGCCCGCGGTCGAGGCGCTCTGGCGCGAGCTGCTCGGGCGCATCACCGCGGAGGCGCGGGTGCCGCTGCGTTACGTGCCGTACCCGGCTCCGCAGCCGCTCGAGGACCTTTGGGCGCGCCCGGACCTGGGTTGCGTGTTCATGTGCGGCTACCCGCTCGCGCTGGGGCTTGCGCCCGTCGTGCCGGTGGCGGCGCCGGTGCCATGCGCGGAGTGGGCGGGTGGCAGGCCGCTGTACCGGTCGAACCTGATCGTGCGCGACGACGCGCCGTACCGATCGCTCGAGGATACGTTCGGCGGGCGCGCCGGGTGGACCGTCGAGCACTCGCATTCGGGATTCAACGCGTTTCGGCACCATCTGCTCGGCTACCGGACGCCACGCCGACCGACCCTTTACGGTGCGATGACCGGCAATCTCGTCACCGCCCGCAACGTGCTCGACGGCGTGCGCGAGGGACGCATCGACCTGGGCCCGCTCGACGCGTACTGGCACCTGCTGATCGAGCGCCACGCGCCCGAGCTGACGCGCGGCGTGCGCGTGCTCGAGGCCACCGACACCGCGACGATGCCGGCGTTCGTCACGTCCGCCGCGACCCCGACCGAAGTCGTCGCGGCCCTGCGTGCAGGCTTCGTCGCCGCGTCGTCACGGTCGTGGTTCGGACCGCTCGGGCACGCGCTGCTGATCGAGGGATTCGCGGCGGTCGAGTCCGCCGACTATGCACGCACGCTCGAGTGGGACCGCGCCGCGCGCGAGGTCGGCTATCCGTACCCCGCGTGAACTCCGGGTGTGCCGGTCCCGACGCTGCCCGGAGCGCGGCCGGTCGGGTGCATGAGCTCGTCGTACGGGCGCAGCAGGAAGCGCCGCGCGACGTCGAAATACGACGAGTAGACCAGGCCACCGTTGTCGGCGACGAGCCGCTCGCGCACCGCACGGTAACGCCGTTGATAGCGATACCACGGCAACCACGGCTCCTCGTGGTGCAGCGCGTGCAGGTTGTTGAACAGGAACAGGGGACCGAGCAGCCAGGAATGCTCAACGATCGCGGTGCGCTCCCGCACGCCAGGACGCGCGCGATGCTCCGCAAACGATCGCACGAGCAGGATCGCGTTGCCGGGAATGACCGCCACGAGCACGTACAGCCACAACGGCATGCCGCACGCGACGGTGATCCAGAGCACGACGGGGGTCGCCGCCAGCACGTGAACGGTCCAGGCGACGCGTACGCCCGGTTCATTGCGCACGACCGCGGCCGCCTCGTGGCGCAGGAACCGCCCCATGCGCCACCACGATCCGATCGCCAGGCGGCCGAGCAGCGTACGTTGCGCGGCGATCATGCGCTGCTCGAGCCGGGACAACGCCTGCCACGTGTCAGGCGTCCAGTAGTTGGACTCGGGATCGTCGAACGGGTCCGTCAGTCGCTCGTTGAGGTGGTGCACGAGGTGCAGCGCGCGGTACCGCTCGAACGGGATCCAGAGCGACAGCGGCAGTACGCCGAGCGTGCGATTGAGCAGTTTCCAGCGCGTCGGGTGACCGTGCACGATCTCGTGCTGCACGGAGGAATGCAGCGTGAGCAGGACGGCGAGGCAGGGCGCGAGCAGCCACAGTGACACCTCGCCGTACAGCTGCGTCACCGCGAGCCAGCTCCCGAGGCACGTGGCGAGCAGCGCGACGGTCGGCCATTCGATCGCCGGAACGCCCGCGGCGGCGCTCGAGGCGCCGCGACTCACGGTGTCGTCGACCAAGGCGGGGGCGTTCATCCTGCGGCCGCGCGGGGTGTATTTCGTCCGATCTTAGCAAAGCGGGCCGTAACTGCACGCGAGGATGCGTCGGAACTGGAGCCTTGGTCGCAAATCCGGTCAGCCCTGGCTGCCGCGGACCCACCGTCGCTCCAGCAGGCGCATCGCGTCGTACAGCAGGATCGCCATCAACGCCGTCACCAGCCCGCCCTGCAGCACGAACGCCGTGTTGTTGGAGAGTAGACCCGCGATGATCACCTCGCCGAGGCCCTTGGCCGCCACCGTCGAGCCGATCGTGGCGGTGCCGACGTTGATCACGAGCGAGAGGCGCACCCCCTCGAGGATCAGCGGCAGCGAAAGGGGCAGTTCGACGGCCAGCAGGCGCTGGCCAGCGCTCATCCCCATGCCGTCGGCCGCGTCGAGCGTCGCTCGCGGGCAGCCCTCCAGGCCGGCGATCGTGTTCTCGAACACCGGCAGCAAACCGTAGGCAAACAACGCGATCAGCGTTGGGACCTGGCCGAACCCGACCAGCGGCACCGTGATCGCGAGCACGGCCACGGGCGGGAAGGTCTGGCCGAAGTTGACCATCGCGCGCGAGAGCGGCAGGAACTGGGCGCCGGCCGGCCGCGTCACGAACACGCCGAGCACGACGGCGACGAGCGCGCTCGCGAACGCGGCCGCGATGACGGTGGCCACGTGCCAGAGCGCCAGCGACAGCAGGTTGCCCTGGTCGTAGATCGCCGGTGCGCCGAACTGGTTGAGCGGCGCGAAGACCGGCGCGAACCATCGCGGCACGAGCAGGAACGTCACGAGCAGCCCGAGCACGAGCAGGCGGGCGACGTTGCCGGCGTTCATTGCGCCTCGCGGCCTCGCGCCAGGATGGCGTGGAGGCTGAGGTTGCCGACCCGCGTCCCACCGGCGTCGACCACGTTCGCGGCAGGGGCGCCACGCCAGACCAGCTCCGCCAGCACTTCGCGCAACGTCGCCGTCGTGGCCACCGCGGGACCCTCGATGGCGTCGCCCGCCTGCGCCGCGTCCGCGGCCGTGAGCAGCGACAGCAGCCGCAACGATCGCTCGCCCGTGCCGATCAGCTGCGAGACGAACGGATCGGCGGGGTGCGTGATCAAGCGCGCAGGGTGGTCGTGCTGCAGCACGCGTCCGGCCCGCATGACGGCGACGCGGTGGCCGAGCTTGAAGGCCTCGTCGATGTCGTGGGTGACCACGATGATGGTCGTGTCGAAGCGGCGCTGGATGTCGAGCAGGTCGTCCTGCGCCTTGGCGCGCAGGATCGGGTCGAGCGCGCCGAACGGCTCGTCCATCAACAGCAGGTTCGGCCCGGCCGCGAGCGCGCGCGCGACGCCCACGCGCTGCTGTTGCCCGCCCGACAACTCGTGCGGGTACTTCCGCGCGTAGGTGGCGGGCTCGAGCCCGAATACCCCGAGCAGTTCCGCGACGCGCGCCTGCACGCGCGCGCCGTCCCAGCCCAGCAGTCGCGGCACGGTCGCGATGTTTTCGGCGACGGTGCGGTGCGGAAACAGGCCGAGGCCCTGGATCGCATAGCCGATCCGTCGGCGCAGCAGGTGCGGTCGCTCGAGCGCCGTGTCCTCGCCGTCGATCAGCACGCGACCGGAACTCGGCTCGACCAGCCGGTTGACCATGCGCAACAGCGTCGACTTGCCGGACCCCGACGTGCCGACGATCGTGGTGATCGTGCGCGGCTCGACGACCATCGAGACGTCGTCGACGACCGCCGCGTCGTCGTAGCGCTTGCTCAGTCGTTCGATCGTGATCATCGCGGCACTCGCTGCGAGAGGTCCGTCAGCGCGTCGAGTACCACGGCTGCCGCGAATGCGAAGGCGACGGTCGGCAGCGCACCGAGCAGCACCAGGTCCATCGCGGTCTGGCCGATGCCCTGGAAGACGAACGCGCCGAATCCGCCACCGCCGATCAGCGCGGCGATGGTCACGAGGCCGATGTTCTGCACCAGCACGATCCGGATGCCCGTCAGGATCGTCGGCAGCGCGAGCGGGAACTCCACCTGCCGCAACGCCTGCGCATCCGTCAACCCCATGCCGCGCGCGGCGTCGACCGCGGCTGCGGGCACCCGCGCAAGCCCCACGACGGTATTGCCGACGATGGGCAGCAACGAGTAGAGGAACAGGGCGAGCGCTGCCGGCGCGGCGCCGATGCCACTGACGCCCACCGCCGCGAGCGCGGGCCAGGTCGCGACCAGCGCGGCCAGCGGCGCCATCAGGATCCCGAACAGCGCGATCGACGGCACGGTCTGCAGGACGTTCAGCACGCCGAGCACCCCGGCCTGCAGTCGCGGCACGCGGTGACAGAGGATGCCAAGCGGCAGGGCGACCACGACGGCCGCGAACAGCGACCCGAGCGCGAGCCGCGCAGCCGAGCGCGATTGCGAGCAGCCAGAACGCGCCCCCGGGCGCGATGCGCACGACGCGGTTGCCTGCGGGCGTCAGGACGTCGGCCGCGACCGCGATGGTGACGAACGCCGCGGCCAGGCCGGTCAGCGCGATGAAC
>JAJTCR010000145.1 GCA_021325695.1 Steroidobacteraceae bacterium
AGCCGTCGCCAGCGTTCCTGGGCGGCCGCATCGTAGGCCGAGTAGTCCTGGGTCACCGTGTAGTCGGGCCGCATGTCGCGGTAGTCGCCGCGCAGGCCGTGACTGCTCGCTCCGAAAGTCGCGGGGGGTGCCGACATGCCGTCGTCCATGGTGATTGCCGGAAGGTGCGTCCTTTTACGTCCAGCGGGCACGGTTTGCCAAGCCGCCCGGCGGATGGACGGGCGGTTCCCTGCGGTATAGTTGGGTTTCCGCGCCGGCCGGACCGCCGTGCTCCCGACCCCCGCAGCCGAGGATTGATCTACATGAAGCTTTCGACCGCCCTCGCGATCGCTCCGTTCCTGCTGGCGATGAACGTCGCCGCCGAAGCCGCCTGCGTATACCCCCAGGCCCCCCAGACCCTGCCGAACGGCAGCAGCGCGAACAAGGATGAAATGCTGGCCGCGCAGGACCTGGTCAAGCAATACGTCAAGAACGTGCAGGAGACCTACCTGCCCTGCCTCGACAAGGAGCGCACCGACGCGGCCGCCGCGCTCGACAACATGGACCCCGAGTTCACGCAGAAGAAGGCGGCGCTCGACGCGATCCACGCCAAGAAACACAACGCGGCGCTCGACGAGTTGCAGGCGTTCGTCGACCGCTGGAACGGCGAAAAGAAGGCGTACTCGGACAAGCAGGCGGACAAGTAACCCACCGCGGGGTTGCATCGCACGGGGCCATGGCCGACATCGCCGAACTGCCCTCGCCCGCCGAGGCGGAAGCGCTGATCCGCGAGCGCGTGCAGGCCCTGCCGATCGAGTCGCGTCCGCTCGCCTCGCTCGCGGGCGCGGTGCTTGCGCAATCGGTGCGGTCCGAGCGCGACCAGCCACCGTTCGACCGCGTCATGATGGACGGCGTCGCGCTCGCCTCGCAGGCCTGGCGCGAAGGCCGGCGTCGCTACCGGATCGCCGGCACCCAGCCCGCGGGCCTGCCGCCGATGCGACTGGACGACGCGGAGACCTGTCTCGAGGCGATGACGGGCGCGGTGCTGCCGCACGGCTGCGATTGCGTCGTGCCGGTCGAACGGATCACGGTCGACGACGGCGTCGCGGTGGTGGACGAGCGCACTCCGGTCGAGCCGTTCTGGAACGTGCACACGCGCGGCCTCGACTGCCGCGAAGGCGACATGCTGCTGGTCCGGGGCACGGTGCTGGGCGCCCCGGAACTCGCGGTGCTCGCGTCGGCCGGGCTGCCGCGCGCCGACGTGCACGCCGATCCCCGCATCGTCATCGTCACCACCGGCGACGAGCTCGTCGCGCCCGACGAGCCGATCGAGGCCTGGCAGGTGCGACGTTCGAACAGCCACGCGCTCCGTGGCGCCCTGAACCTGCGCGGCTTCCAGCGCGTCGCCGAGGACCATCTGCCGGACGATCGCGCGGTGCTCGGCAAGCGCCTCGCGAGGCACCTGGCCACGCACGACGTGGTCCTGCTCACGGGCGGCGTGTCGATGGGTCGCTTCGACCACGTGCCGAGCGTGCTGCGCGAACTCGGCGTCGCCGAGGTGTTCCACAAGGTGGCTCAGCGTCCGGGGAAGCCGATCTGGTTCGGCATCGGCCCGTCCGGGCAGACCGTGTTCGGCCTGCCGGGCAATCCCGTCTCGGCGCTGGTCTGCCTGCTGCGCTATGCCTTGCCCGCCGTCTACGGAATGCTCGGCGCACGTCCGCACGCGCCCGAACACGTGCCCCTCGGTGCGGCGCACGTCGTCAAGGACGGCCTGTGGCACTTCCTGCCCGTCCGTATCGAGCAGAGCCCGGCGCTCGGCCTCGTGGCGATGCCGCGCCCGACGCGCGGCTCGGGCGATTTCGTGTCGTTGCTCGGCACCGACGGCTTCGTCGAGTTGCCTCCCGGCCCGCGCGAACTGCAGGCGGGCTTCATCGCACCGCTGTACCGGTGGTGACGCCGCGGCCCGCGGCGAGGACAATGCCGGCATGACGAACCTGACGACGGTGTCGGCGCCGCTGCGCGACCGGCTCGGGCGACCGATCCACGACCTGCGCATCTCGGTGATGGACCGGTGCAACTTCCGCTGCCCGTACTGCATGCCGCAGTCCACCTTCCACGACAAATACCGCTTCCTGAAGTCGGCCGAGCGGCTCACGTTCGAGGAGATCGCGCGCCTCGGGCGACTCGCGGCCGGGCTCGGCGTGCGTAAACTCAGGCTGACCGGCGGTGAGCCGCTGCTGCGCAGCGGTCTGCCGGAACTGGTGTCGGAACTGTCCACCATCGAAGGCATCGAGGACGTCGCGCTCACGACCAACGGCGTGCTGCTCGCGCAACATGCGGCCGAACTCAAGGGCAACGGCCTGCACCGCGTCACGGTCAGCCTCGATTCGCTCGACGAAACGGTCTTCACTGAAATGTCCGGCGGCTTCGGCGGGCTCGCCCAGGTGCTGCAAGGCATCGAGGCGGCGCTCGAAGCCGGGCTGCGGCCGGTCAAGGTCAACACGGTCGTGCAGCGGGGCCGCAACGACCACACCGTGCTTGACGTGCTCGAGCGCTTCCGCGGCACGGGCGTCACGGTGCGGCTGATCGAGTACATGGACGTGGGCACGCGCAACCAGTGGAATGCCAGCGACGTCGTGCCGTCAGCCGAGTTGCTCGCGAGGATCCGCACGCGCTGGAGCGTGTCGCCGGCGCCCGGCCGCTACCGTGGCGAGGTCGCCGAGCGCTACGTCTACGACGACGGCGCGGGCGAGATCGGCTTCGTGTCCTCCGTGAGCGCGCCGTTCTGCGGCGATTGCAACCGCGCACGGCTCTCGTCGGAGGGCGTGCTGTACACCTGCCTGTTCGCGACGCACGGGGTCGACCTGCGCTCGCCGCTTCGAGCCGGCGCCTCGGACCTCGAACTGCTCGACCTGATCCGCCACGCGTGGTCGCAGCGCACGGACCGATATTCGGAGCTTCGCAGCGTATTGCGCTCGAGGGAAGCGCCGCTGCGCAAGGTCGAGATGCACTACATCGGCGGCTGAGGGGCACGGCCATGAGCGCGCTCACGCACGTCGACGCCGCGGGCAAGCCCACGATGGTGGACGTGGGCGACAAGCCGGTGACGCAGCGCACGGCCGTGGCGGAAACGCGCGTGCGATTTCCGGCGGCGGTGGCCGGCACGCTGCGGCAGGCGCAGTACGCGACCGCCAAGGGCCCCGTCTTCCAGACCGCGATCATCGCCGGGGTCATGGCGGCCAAGCGCACGCACGAACTGATTCCGTTCTGCCATCCGCTCGGGCTCGAGCGCTGCGACGTCGCGATCGACATGCAGGGCGACGAGGCCGTGGTCCGTTGCACAGTGTCGGTCCACCACAAGACCGGCGTGGAGATGGAGGCGCTCACCGGCGCCTCGATCGCGGCCCTCACGATCTACGACATGTGCAAGGCGCTCTCGCACGCGATCGTGATCGCGGAGACGCGCCTCGTCGAAAAGCACGGCGGCAAGCGCGACGTCACGGCGGCCGGCAGTGCATAACCCGCGGAGGACGAGCTTGCCGTGAACAGGATTCACCTGCAGTACTTCGCGGTGCTGCGCGAACAGGCGGGGCGCAGCGAGGAGACGGTCGACACGACCGCGGCGAACCCCGCCGAGCTCTACGAGCAGGTCCGTGCGAGCCACGGTTTTTCGCTGCCGCGTGCGTTGCTGCGCGTCGCCGTCAACGACGAGTTCCGCGAGTGGACGGCGCCGCTCGCGAGCGGCGACCGCGTCGTCTTCATCCCGCCGGTCGCGGGGGGCTGATGCAGGCATTTTCGTTCAGCACCGTCCCGCTCGACACCGACGCCGGCCGTGCCGCGCTCGCGGACCCGTCGTGCGGGGGCTACGCGAGCTTCGAGGGCTGGGTGCGTGATCACAACGAGGGCCGGCAGGTCCGGCGCCTTGAGTACGAAGCCTTCGCGGCGCTCGCCGTGCGCGAAGGCGAGCGCATCGTGGCCGAAGCCGTCGAGAAGTACGGCGTACGCCGGGCGGCCTGCGTGCACCGCATCGGCGACCTCGGGCTCGGCGAGATGGCGGTCTGGGTCGGTGTGAGCGCACCGCACCGGTCCGAGGCGTTCGCCGCGTGCCGCTACATCATCGACGAGGTCAAGCACCGCGTCCCGATCTGGAAGAAGGAACATTACGTCGACGGCGACTCGGGCTGGGTCAACTGCGAGCGCTGCGCGCAGCCGGTGGAACACGAACACGCGCACGCGCACGAGCACGCACACGGGCACGGGGCCCCGGACTATTCCCGCCAGGTGGCGCTGCCGGAGGTCGGACGCGACGGCCAGGCACGGCTGCAGCACGGCTCGGTGCTGGTGATCGGTGCGGGCGGCCTCGGCGTGCCGGTCCTGCAGTATCTCGCGGCCGCGGGGGTCGGTCGCATCGGCGTGGTGGACGGCGACGTCGTCGAGGCGAGCAACCTGCATCGCCAGCCGCTGTACGGCTGGGCGGACATCGGCGCGTCGAAGGCGCAAGTGGCCGCCGCTCGCCTGCGGGCCCTGAACCCGGAGGTGAACGTCGAGATCCGTGCGGAACGCGCGACCGCGTCCAACCTCGCGGAGTGGCTCGCCGGCTACGACCTCGTCGTCGACTGCAGCGACAACTTCGCGACCAAGTTCCTGGTCAACGACGCGGCCGTCAGCCTCGGCAAACCGGCGGTCTTCGCGAGCGTGTACCAGTACGAAGGGCAGTTGCAGACCTACGTGCCGCGGGAGGATTGGCCGTGCCTGCGCTGCCTGTGGCCGGAGGCCCCGCGCGACGGCCTGGTGGGCAACTGTGCCGAGGCGGGCGTGCTGGGCGCCGTGCCCGCCACGCTCGGCGCGATGCAGGCCATGCAGGCGCTCAAACTGCTGCTCGGCCTCGACGCCGACGCGCGTCCGGCGCTCCACACGTTCGACCTGCTCGGCATGCACTGGCGCACGCTCAAGGCGTCCCGCAACCCGGCCTGCGACCACGGCCGCCGGGCGCTGCGGGATTCGAGCCCGCCGGCCGAGTCGCTCGAGTTGCACTATCCGACGCTCCGCGCGGCGCGGGACTCGGGCCTCACGCTGGTCGACATCCGTGAAGGATGGGAACGGGCCTCCGACGATCCGGAACGGCAGATCCAGATGCACGTCCCGCTGAGTGCGTTCGTCGAGGGTGCGGCGGC
>JAJTCR010000146.1 GCA_021325695.1 Steroidobacteraceae bacterium
TCCGTTCGTACCGAACGAAAGGCCCCTGTACGAAACGGGCAGGGGCCTTCGCTCGAGCGTCGACGTGTACGGGACGCTTACTTCTTCTTTTCCTCGACCGGCGCGACCGGTGCCGACTGACCGGCGACGAACGGATACTTCTCGAACAGGCGCGCGACCGCCCGCTCGAGCGCGGCCTGCTTGTTCTGCATCATCTCCTTCGTGACCACGCCCTCGATGCCGCCCTGGAACACGGCCTGGCGCTTCTCGCGGTCGATCACGTCCATCACGACCGTGCCGACGTTGTAACGCCGCGTGGTGACTTCCGTGCCGCCGTAGCCGTACGGCGCGCCGTACCAGCCGCGATAACCCCAGCCCGGGCCGTACATCGGGGCCGGCGTGGATTCGATGTCCGTCTTCTCCTCGAGCTTGCCCTTGAAGTTGATGACGAGGTCCGGGTTGTCGGAACGCGTGTAACCGCGCGACTCCATCTCGCGCGTCGCCGCGGCCTGCATGGTCTGCGCGGCGAGCGTGCGGAACTCCGCGGTGTTCGTGCCGGACTGCGAAACGAACCCGAACGTGCGGTACTTGCCGAAGTCGGCCGACCGGTCGTAGTCGGCCCGGACGCTCGGGCCGCTCGAGCAGCCGGCGAACAGCAGCGTGGCGGTCGCGAGTGCGCCGGTCACGTGCAGGCGCCGCGAAAGCGTGGTGATCTGCATGATCGATGACTCCTCTTGCAAGCTACTGCGCCAGCGGGATTGCGCGGACAGCCGGCAGGCGCAGCACGGCATCGAGCTTGTTTTCGATCTGCACGAAGCGCAGCACCTTGGCCGCCGGCAGGACCTTGGCCATCTTCTTCGAATAGTCCTTGATCAGCCGGTTCTCGTCGTCCCGCAGCTTGAGCCAATCCTTCAGGATGCCCTTCGCCGCATCGTCGGTCATGGAATCGTAATTCGACGCGTAGGCGTTGAGGATCTCCACGGCCCGATCGGCGAGCTTCTTGCGCTCGGCCTGGTAGGCGTCGTAGACCGGCGTGAACGCACGCACCTGCGCGTCCTCGAGTTTCATCGACTTCAGCACGACCGCGCGCTTGTCGGACTGGATCTGGGCAAGCAGCTGCTGCTGGTCGTCCACGACCGATTGAGCCTGCGAGGCGAAGGGCGAGGCGAGGGCAATGACCGCCATGGCGGCGAGGGCCGGGAACGATGTTCTGCAATGATTCATGTCTCTGGTCTCACTTCCGTTGGTGTGGGCCGTCGACGCTCAGCGCGCGAGCGGGATCAGCGAATACATGTTGCCGGCGAGGATGTTGTCGATGCGATCCTGCAGCTGCACGTACCGCAGCGCCTTCACGCTCGGCAGCGCCTTTTCGAACTTCGTCGCGTATTTCTGCCGCAGGGCGAACGCCTGCTTGTCGAGCTTCAGGCGCGTGGCGAGCATCTGGCTCGCGTCGGCATCGGTCAACGTATCGTACTTGGCCGCGTACTGATCGAGCAGCTGGAGCCGCGCGTCGGTGACTTTCTTCATCTCCGCCTCGTACTGGTCGTAGATCGGCCAGAACGCCTCGCTCTCGGCATCGGTCAACTGCAGGTTCTGGGCATAGACCGCGCGTCGGTCGGTCTGGATCTGCCTGAGGACGATCTGCTCGTCGGCCTTGACGCTGTCCTGCGCGACGGCGACATGGGGGGCGGCGATGATGACCAGGGTCAGCGCTAGAGAAGCGAGTCGCATGAGAACTCCGTTTACTGGTGGTTGAATGTTGTAAGTCACTGCTTACGACCGACGGCCCCCCGCCGTCCGTCGCGAGCCGGTACAATTCTCGCATGGCTGCGCCCAATGATGCAGAGCTGCGTGCGCTCGCCACGGCGCTCGCCCAGCGGCTGATCGCCTCGGACCGGACGGTCGTCACGGCCGAGTCCTGCACGGGCGGCTGGGTCGCCAAGGTCTGCACGGACTTGCCGGGCAGCTCGCGCTGGTATCTCGGCGGGGTCGTGTCCTATGCCAACACCTCGAAAACCGACGTGCTCGGCGTGTCGCCGTCGCTGCTGCAGGCGCACGGCGCGGTGAGCGAACCCGTGGTGCGAGCCATGGCGCGCGGTGCGCTCGAGCGGCTCGGTGGCGAGTTGAGCGTCGCCGTGAGTGGCATTGCTGGGCCGGACGGTGGCACGCCCGACAAGCCGGTCGGCACCGTGTGGTTCGCGTGGGCGCGCCGACTGCCCGGGGAGGGCTGTGACGTCACGACGGTTTCCGAATTGCTGCCCGGCGATCGCGAATCGATCCGTCGCTGGGCCGTGCAGCGGGCGATGGCAGGCCTGCTGGAACGATGACCGACCGCCTGTTCTTCGCGTTCTGGCCGGACGACGCGTTGCGCGACCTGCTGGGGCGCCGAGTGCCGCCATTGCTCGAAGGCGTGCGCGCCAGGGCCCAACGACCGGACCAGTGGCACGTCACCGCCGAGTTCCTCGGCCCGGTGCCCGTCGAGCGGCAGCCGTCGGTGTGGGCGGCGGCCGATCGCATCGACGGTGCGCCGTTCACGATCGAGTTCGACCTGCTCGACCATTGGCGCCGGCCACAGGTGTTCTGCCTGTCTGCGACATCGACACCGCCGCCGCTCGCGAGTCTGGTCACCGAAATGCGGGCTGCGCTGCGGGCCGAGGGCTTCGTGCCCGAAGCGCGCGACTATCGTCCGCACGTCACGCTGGCACGAAAGGCACGCACGGCGCCCAAGGGACGGTTGCCCGATCCCATTGCCTGGCCGGTCGAGCGCTTTGCGCTCGTGCGCTCGCAAGCCGATCCCGCGGGCTCACGCTATGAGCCTCTGCGGTGGTGGAATCTCCGCGGCTGAGAAACCGGCGATTCGGGCCAATTTTCCGCCTGCCGGGCCAGGGTCGCTGTGGAATAATGCAGCCCTCCCGCTGATCCTTTCACGCACGGGCTGCACCGGGGCCCCACGCACCAACCACGGGCAAAGTAAATGGAAGAAAACCGCAAGAAGGCGCTCGTCGCAGCGCTTGGCCAGATCGAGAAGCAGTTCGGCAAGGGTTCCGTGATGCGGCTGGGCGACGCCTCGTCGACCTACGACGTCGAAGCCGTCTCGACGGGCTCGCTCGGCCTCGACGTCGCGCTCGGCGTGGGTGGCCTGCCGCGCGGCCGCGTCATCGAGATCTACGGCCCCGAATCGTCGGGCAAGACCACGCTGGCGCTCACCGCGATCGCCGAAGTGCAGCGCAACGGCGGCACCGCGGCCTTCGTCGATGCGGAGCACGCGCTCGACCCGGCGTACGCCGAGAAGCTGGGCGTCAACGTCAACGAGTTGCTCGTGTCCCAGCCGGACAACGGCGAGCAGGCGCTCGAGATCACGGACATGCTGGTCCGCTCCGGTGCGGTCGACATCGTCGTGGTCGATTCGGTCGCTGCGCTGACGCCAAAGGCGGAGATCGAGGGCGAGATGGGCGAAATGCAGATGGGACTGCAGGCCCGCCTCATGTCGCAGGCACTGCGCAAGCTCACCGGCAACATCAAGCGCTCGAACACGATGGTCGTGTTCATCAACCAGATCCGGATGAAGATCGGCGTCATGTTCGGCAACCCCGAGACGACGACGGGCGGCAACGCGCTCAAGTTCTACGCCTCGGTGCGCCTGGACATCCGCCGCATCGGCGCGATCAAGTCGGGCGAGGAAGTCGTCGGCAACCAAACGCGCGTCAAGGTGGTCAAGAACAAAGTCGCGCCGCCGTTCCGCGAGGCGGAGTTCGAGATCATGTACGGCACCGGCATCTCGCGCGAAGGCGAGATCATCGAGATGGGCGTGGCGCAGAACCTGATCGAGAAGTCGGGTTCGTGGTATTCGTACAAGGGCGAACGCATCGGCCAGGGCAAGGAAAACGTCCGCGAGTACCTGAAGCAGCACAAGGACACCGCGAAGGAGATCGAGGGCGCGCTGCGCGCGAAACTGCTCGTGCCGAAGAAGGGCGAGGCGGTCGCGGGTGAGGCGGCGTCCGAGGACTGAGGCCGGATTCGCCGCGGCCGAAGCAGACGAACGCACCGTCCGCACGGCCGCGCTCGCGTTGCTGGCGGCGCGCGATCACGGGCAGCACGAACTGACCGAGCGCCTGCTCCGCAAGGGGTACGGCGCTCGGGTCGTCGAGGCAACCGTGGCCACCCTCGTGCAGGAAGGCGTCCTGCGCGAGGAACGCTACGTCGAGCAATACATCGTCCACCACGCCGGCCGGGGCCACGGCCCCATGCGAATCCGCATGGAACTGCGCGAAAAAGGCGTCGCGCAGGAAGCCATCGACGAGGCGCTCAAGGCGGCCGAGACCGACTGGGTCCACGCTGCTCGCGAGGCGCGGCGCCGCAAGTGCGGCCTGTCGCGCCCGGGCGACTACCGCGAACGTGCAAAACAGGCGCGGTTCCTACAATATCGCGGGTTTTCTTCGGAGCAGATCCGGGCCGCCTTCGGCCCCGGCGAAGACGAACCCGACCATGACCACTCGCAGTAGTACCCTGACGCCCCCGGCCAAGTTCATGACCAGCGCGCAGCTGCGCGCGGCGTTCCTCGATTTCTTCCGTGAACGTGACCACGCCGTGGTGCCCTCGAGCTCGCTGGTGCCGGGCGATGATCCCACGCTGCTCTTCACGAACGCGGGCATGGTCCAGTTCAAGGACGTCTTCCTCGGCAAGGAAAGTCGCAGCTACGTGCGCGCGGTGAGCTCGCAGCGTTGCGTGCGCGCGGGCGGCAAGCACAACGACCTCGAGAACGTCGGCTACACCGCGCGCCACCACACGTTCTTCGAGATGCTGGGCAATTTCAGCTTCGGCGACTACTTCAAGCACGACGCGATCCGCTTCGCCTGGGACTTCGTCACCGTCACGCTCGGCATGCCGCCGGAGCGGCTGTGGGTGACGGTCTACGAGCACGATCACGGCGCGGCGGAAATCTGGCTCAAGGGGATCGGCGTCGACCCCGCTCGCTTCACGCGCATGGGCGCCAAGTCGAACTTCTGGGCCATGGGCGACACCGGCCCGTGCGGACCGTGCACCGAGATCTTTTACGACCACGGGCCCGAAATTCCCGGCGGGCCCCCGGGCTCGCCCGACGAGGACGGCGATCGCTACGTCGAGATCTGGAACCTCGTGTTCATGCAGTTCGACCGCGCGAGCACAGCAACTACGACATCGACCTGTTCCGCAACCTGATCGACGCGGCCGCGAAAGTCACCGGCACGACCGACCTGGCGTCGAACTCGCTGCGGGTCATCGCGGACCACGTGCGCGCCACGGCGTTCCTGGTCGCCGACGGCGTTCTGCCCTCGAACGAGGGTCGCGGTTACGTGCTGCGACGGATCATGCGTCGCGCCATCCGCCACGGGTTCATGCTCGGACAGCGGCGACCGTTCTTCCACAAGCTCGTGCCGACGCTCGAGCAGGAGATGGGCGCGGCGTATCCAGAGCTCGCCGCGCAGCGTCAGCACATCGAGAAGGTGATGCTGCAGGAAGAGGAGCGCTTCGCCGAAACCCTCGCGCAGGGCATGGGCCTGCTCGACGAGGCGATCGACGCGCTCGGCGGCACCACGCAGATCCCGGGCGAAACGGTGTTCCGCCTGTACGACACCTACGGCTTCCCGGTCGACCTCACCAACGACATCGCCCGCGAACGGGGTCTCACGATCGACGAGGCGGGGTTCGAGGCGGCGATGGACGCGCAGCGTGCGCGTGCACGTGCCGCGAGCAAGTTCAACGTCGACCTGCGCGGCGGCGGCATGACCGTCGACACGCAGACCTCGTTCGTGGGTTACGACGGCGAGCACGGCGTCGGACGCGTCGTGTCGCTCTTCAAGGACCGTCAACCCGTGACGCAGCTGGAAGCGGGCGAGCAGGGACAGGTCGTGCTCGACATCACCCCGTTCTATGCCGAAAGCGGCGGCCAGGTCGGCGACCGTGGCGTGCTCGCAAACGCGTCGATGAAATTCCTCGTCGAGGACACGCAAAAGCTCGGCAAGGCGCACCTGCACGTCGGCACGCTGCAGAACGGATCCCTCGCGGTGGGCGATTCGGTCGAGGCGACGGTCGACGGCGAACGTCGCCAGGCCACGCGACTCAACCACACGGCCACACACTTGCTGCATGCGGCGTTGCGCAAGGTGCTCGGAACTCACGTACTGCAGAAGGGTTCCCTCGTGGCGCCAGACAGGCTGCGTTTCGACTTCTCGCACTACTCGGCCGTGACGCCCGGCGAGCTCGCGACGATCGAAGCGCTGGTCAACGAGGAAATCCGTCGCAATGCGGACGCGGAAACCCAGCTCATGGATTTCGATGCCGCGGTCGCGGCGGGCGCGATGGCACTCTTCGGGGAGAAGTACGACGACGAAGTTCGTGTGCTGCGACTCGGCGATTTTTCGACCGAGCTCTGCGGCGGCACGCACGTCAAGCGTGCCGGCGACATCGGCTTGTTCAAGATCGTGAGCGAAGGTGGCGTCGCCGCGGGCATCCGCCGCATCGAGGCGTTGACGGGTCCGGGCGCTTATGCATACGTCGTCGAAACCGACCAGAAGCTGCGCGAGGTGGCAGGGCTCGTGCGCGGCTCGCGCGACGACGTCGAGGAAAAGGTGCGCCAGTTGCTCGAGCGAGCGCGGCGAATGGAAAAGGAAATTTCCCATCTCAAAGAAAAAATTTCGAGCGGAGGTTCCCGCGATCTCGCCTCCGAAGCCAGGGCGATCGGCGGAGGCGGCGTAAAGCTCGTTGCGGCACGCGTGGACGGCGCCGACGCAGCGGCGCTGCGCAATACGGTGGACCAGCTCAAGAGCAGGCTCGGCAGCGGCATCATCGTGCTGGGTTCGCC
>JAJTCR010000147.1 GCA_021325695.1 Steroidobacteraceae bacterium
CGGCCTGCTCGTTCGTACCGTTCAACGCCGCGACCAGGCCGGCCGCGGCCATCGAGCAGGCGACGCCCACCTCGCCCTGGCAGCCCATCTCGGCACCCGAAATCGAGGCGTTGCGCTTGTAGAGCATGCCGATCGCGCCGGCGACCAGCAGGAAGCGCACGATGCCGTCCTCGCTCGCGCCGGGCTCGAATTTGCGATAGTAGGCGATCACGGCGGGGACGATGCCCGCGGCCCCGTTGGTCGGCGCGGTGACGACACGACCGCCGGCCGCATTCTCCTCGTTGACCGCGAGCGCGAAGGCATTGACCCACTCGAGCGCATCGAGCGGGCCCTCCTGCGACGATTCGACCAATAGCCGGTGCATGCGCGAGGCGCGGCGACGAACCTTGAGCACGCCCGGCAGCACGCCCGAGCCCTTGAAGCCGCGCTCGATGCACTCGTTCATGACGGACCAGATCCGCAACAGCGCCGCGCGCGTCTCGGCCTCCGGCCGGAACGCGCGCTCGTTCGCCAGCACGAGTTCGTGCAGCTCGAGGCCGTGGGTGCGGGCCACGTCGAGCAATTCTTCCGCCGAGCCGAACTGGAACGGCACCTCGAGCTGCTGCGCGCCCACGGCGGCCTGGCCGAAATTGACCGCGCGGACGACGAAGCCGCCACCGGTCGAGAAGTATTCGTCGCGGAACAGGACCTCCCCGGTCGCATCGAGGGCCGTGAACCGCATGCCGTTCGGGTGCTGCGGCAACGTCTGGTCGCGGTGGAACAGCAGGTCGAGCGGCTCGTCGAATGCGACTTCCTTGTGGCCGCCAATCCGGAGCCGGCCCGTGTCGCGGATGCGCTCGAGCGCAGGCTCCATCGCCGCCGGGTCGATCGTCGCGGGCTCGTTGCCCTCGAGCCCGAGCAGCACCGCGCGGTCGGTGCAGTGACCGCGACCCGTCAGTGCGAGCGATCCGTACAGCTGCGCCACGACCTTGTCGGTGCGCTCGAGCAGTCCCTTGGCCTCGAGATCGCGCACGAACGCACAGGCGGCGTTCATCGGTCCCATCGTGTGGGAGCTCGACGGCCCGACGCCGATCTTGAAGATGTCGAGAACGCTGAGATTCATAAGAAGTGACTAGGGACTAGTGAATAGCGAACAGTCGGAATAGGTTGCGCCGCCGCCTTCCTACTAGTCACTGATCACTAGTCACTGTTCCTCCTCATTCCATCGCCAGCAGCGAGGCGTTGCCGCCCACGGCCGACGTATTGACGGTGTAGGTGCGCTCGTGCGCGAACCGGTGCAGGTAGTGTGGACCTCCCGCCTTGGGACCGGTGCCCGAAAGGCCCGAGCCGCCGAACGGCTGGGTGCCCACGACCGCGCCGATGATGTTGCGGTTCACGTAGACGTTGCCGGCCGCGACGCGGCTCGCGACGCGACGCACGGTGCCGTCGATGCGACTGTGGATGCCGAAGGTCAGGCCGTATCCCGTGGCGTTGATCGCATCGACCAGTGCCTCGAGGTCCCGTGACCGGTACGTGACGACGTGCATGACCGGACCGAACCACTCGCGGTCGAGCACCGCGAGCGAATCGATTTCCGCCGCGAGTGGCGCGACGAAGGTGCCGGCGCGCATCGCCGCGTTCGGTTGCAGCCGGTGGTGCCAGGACGATTTCTGCATCACTTCCTGCGCGTGACCCTCGAGCAGCGTACGGGCGCCTTCGTCGATCACCGGTCCGACGTCGGTCTCGAGGTAGGCCGGATCGCCGACGACGAGCTCCTCCATGTACCCCGCCAGCAGGCGCTTGACCTTGGCGGCGATGTCCTGCTGGACGCAGAGTACGCGCAGCGCCGAACAGCGCTGGCCGGCGCTGTTGAAGGCCGAATGGACGGCGTCGATGACCACCTGCTCCGGCAGCGCCGAGCTGTCGACGATCATCGCGTTCTGCCCGCCGGTTTCGGCGATCAGCGTGCCGATCGGACCGTTGCGCGCGGCGAGGGTCCGGTGAATGATCCGCGCGGTTTCCGTCGAGCCGGTGAACGCGACGCCCGCGATGCGCGGATCGGCGACCGTGGCCGCGCCGACGACCGCACCGTCGCCCGGCACGAGGTGCAGCACGTCGGCCGGAACGCCGGCCTGCAGCAGCAGGCGCACCGCGTGCGCCGCCACGAGCGGCGTCTGCTCCGCGGGCTTCGCTATGACGGCGTTGCCCGCCGCCAGCGCGGCGACCACCTGGCCCGTGAAAATCGCGAGCGGGAAATTCCACGGGCTGATGCAGGTGAACACGCCGCGGCCGTGCAGGCTCAGCTCGTTGCTTTCGCCCGTGGGCCCGGGCAGGCGCAGCGAGCCGCCGAACTCCGTGCGGGCCCGTGCCGCGTAATAGCGCAGGAAATCGACGGCCTCGCGCACTTCGGCGACGCTGTCCGGGACGGTCTTGCCGGCCTCGCGCACGCACATCGCGATCAGCTCGGGCGTGTTCTCCTCGAACAGGTTGGCGGCCTTGTCGAGCGCGGCGGCGCGGACGTCGGCGGGCGCCGCGTCCCAGGCGGGCTGCGCCTCGACCGCGATGTCGATCGCCTGGAGGACCTGGCGTGGGTTGGCAGGGACGACGGTGCCGACGTGGTCTGCGTGATCGGCCGGGTTGCGGATCGCGACGCTCGCCCCGCCGTGTTCCTCGCCGCCCACGAGCGGGGTGGCGACCCAGGCCCGGTGCGACACGCGCTCCATGCGGTCGGCCATCGAAGCGAGCACCGAGCCGTTGGCCAGGTGCACGCCGGCGGAGTTCGTGCGCTCCGGCATGTAGATGTCCGGCGGCTGCGGTATGCGCGGATGCACGCAGGTCTCGAATCGATCGACCGTCTGCACGGGGTCGGCGATGATCGCGTCGATCGGCTCGTCCTCGTTGACGATGCGATTCACGAACGAGGAATTCGAGCCGTTCTCGAGCAGGCGTCGCACCAGGTACGGCAGCAGGTCCTCGTGGTTGCCCACCGGCGCGTAGACGCGGCACGGCAGTGCGAAGCCGTCCGCCCCCGTTACTTGCGCGTACAGTTCCTCGCCCATGCCGTGGAGCCGCTGGAACTCGAATTCGCGCTTGTACTTGCGCGCGAGCTCGGTGATCGCGGCGACGGTGTGCGCGTTGTGCGTCGCGAACTGGGTGTACAGGTTCCTGCCCTCCTCCAGGACGATGCGCGCACACGCGAGGTACGACACGTCGGTGTTCGGCTTGCGCGTGAACACCGGGTAGGTCGGCAGGCCACGTTCCTGGCCGCGCTTGATCTCGGCGTCCCAATAGGCGCCCTTGACGAGGCGCACGTGCAGCAGGCGCCTGGTTTCGTTGGCGAGCCGGATCAGGTAGCGCAGCAACGGCACGGCGCGGCGCTGGTATGTCTGCACGGCGATGCCGAGGCCATCCCAGCCGGCGAGCGAGGGTTCCCGCGCGACGGCCGCCAGCAGTTCGACCGTGAGTTCCAGGCGCTCCGACTCCTCGGTGTCGAGCGTGAGCGCGATGCCGGCCTCGCGCGCCAGGCGGCAGAGTTCCGCGAGTCGCGGCGTGAGATCGCTCAACACGCGCCCGCGATGGGACCGCTCGAAGCGCGGATGCATCGCCGAGAGCTTCACCGAGATGCTCGGCCGCGACTCGAAGTCCGGGTATTCGCCCACGCGCGCCCCGAGTGCGCCGATCGCTGAACGATACGCCTCGAAATAGCGGTCCGCATCGGCCGAGGTGAGCGCAGCCTCGCCGAGCATGTCGAACGTGTAGCGGTAACGCCGGCTCTCGCCGGTCAACGAGTTGTCGAGCGCCTCCTTGATCGTACGGCCCATGACGAACTGGTGTCCCATGATCTTCATGGCCTGGCGCATCGCGGTGCGCACGATCGGCTCGCCGATGCGCCCGGCCACGCGACTGATGGCGCTTTGCGGCGCGGCGACGTCGTTGGCGTCGAGCCGCACGATGCGCCCCGTCAGCATCAGGCCCCACGTCGACGCATTGACGAACAGCGACTGGCTGTCACCGAGGTGGCTCGCCCAGTCGCCGGAGCGCAGCTTGTCGGCGATCAGGCGATCGGCCGTGTCGTCGTCGGGAATGCGCAGCAGCGCTTCGGCCAGACACATCAGGATCACGCCTTCCTGCGACGACAGGTCGTACTGGCGCAGGAACGCGTCGAGGCCCGATTTGGCCCTGGGTGCCTTGCGCACGCCCTCGACAAGCCTGCGCGCGGTCGCGAGCACCGTCTCGCGTTCGGAAGGCTCGAACCGCGCCATGTCGGCCAGCCTGCGCACGAGCGATTCCTCGTCAGCGAGAAAGTCGCCGTTGATGGCCCGTCCGACCGGCGTGATGAAATCCTGGGGATCGGCGAACAGGAAGCGCGACGCCGGCGCTTCGCGGAGGGGTCCAGTCATGGAGACGTACGCCTGGGAATCGTGGTTGCGCGGATTCTAGCCAAAAGCACCCGGGCCAAGTACGGTGCCGGTGTTACGGCCTTGGTCCTCGCGCGTAACCGATGCCGTAGCACCGGCACCTCTGGCCCGCTTGCGCAACGCACGAGGTTTCCAAAAGATCGCGGCCTGAAGGAGATTCGCCGTGCCCGCGCCCGCCAGGAAGATCGTCGCCACCGCTGCCAGTTTCATGACCGACGTCGTCGAAGCGTCGAACACGGTGCCCGTGCTGGTCGACTTCTGGGCGCCGTGGTGTGGGCCTTGCCAGGCGTTGATGCCATTGCTCGACCGGATCGCCGACGATTATGGCGGCCGCTTCATCCTGGCAAAGGTCAACACCGACGAGGAACAGAAGCTCGCCACGCATTTCCAGATTCGCAGCATCCCGACCGTCCTCCTGGTGCACCGGGGCGAAGTGGTCGACCAGTTCACGGGCGCGCAGCCGGAATCCGCAATCAAGGCGATGCTCGACCGTCACGTCGCACCGGCCGGGAGCGAGCCGACCGTCGACGCCCCAGTCGACACGCCACCTCCCCCGGCACCCGAGCGGCCGGAAATCCGTGCTGCCCGGTTGCTCGACCAGCGCGATGCCACGGGCGCCGCCGCGGCCATCGACGAAGTCATCGCCGCGGATCCCGACCACCCGGCCCTGCCGGCGCTCCGGGCGCGACTCGAGTTCGTGCGGCTCGCGAACTCGAACCCGAA
>JAJTCR010000148.1 GCA_021325695.1 Steroidobacteraceae bacterium
AACCCGGCGCCCATCGTGCAGGCCGCGTCGCTCGGCGAATACGCGATCCGCATCGCAATCCGGCCGTGGGTGGCGGTCAAGGATTTCGGTCCCGCCCCCGGCGAGATCAATCCCGCCGTCGTCCGCGCATTCGAAACGGCCGGGATCGAGATCGCCGTGCCGATGCAGGTCGTGCGCACGGCGTCGTTCGCCACGAAGTAAGCAGCGAGACGTCGCTGCGGCGGTGCGACCCGGTATTTTTTCTCGTACCCGAACCGTGTCCGACTCGCGGCAGCGATAACGCGCGGCGAGGTGTGCCCTCATCCTACATACCACCGCCTCGCTCCGCCTTAGAAAGGCCCGCAGGCCCGACGACGCGGGGCCCGTTTTACGATCACCCACGGAAGGAGTGACAGCGATGGCAGAAAGAGATCGAGACCGCAACCGTGACCCGATCACCGGAGCCGAAGGCTCGCATCCGCTCGGCACGGCAGGCGGCGCGTTCGCCGGCGGCGCGGCCGGCGGTGTGGCCGGCGCGGCGGTTGCCGGTGCGGCAGCCGGTTCGGCCGCCGGACCTGCGGGCACCCTCATCGGCGCGGCCGTGGGCGCAGTCGCAGGCGGCCTCGCCGGCAAGGCGATCGCCGAACGCATCAACCCGACGGTCGAGGAAGAATACTGGCGCACGAACTATTCGTCGCGGCCGTACGTGACGACCGGCGCGCGCTACGACGACTACGGCCCGGCTTACCGCATGGGTTACGAGCGGTATCCGGAGTACCACGGCCGCAAGTTCGACGAGGTCGAGCACGAGTTCGCGCGCGACTGGGATGCGCGTCGTGGCGACTCGAAGCTGTCCTGGAACGAGGCCAGGCACGCGACGCGCGACGCGTTCCAGCGCGCGAGCGACACGGTCGAACGCTGGACGCCGGGCGACAGCGACCGCGACGGCAAGTAACGGCAAGTCGATCGGAGGTATCGACGCAACGTGTCGGCCGAGCTGGCGTGCCCCTTGCCGGGGCGCGCCACAGGTGCGGATGGCTGCAACCGGCATCGTGTCCTGACGATCGCTTGTATCATCGACGTCCGGTCAGGGTGCCCAAGGTCCAGAAGGAGGTCGCCTCATGCTCCATCCGATCGGCAGGATCGTGGTAGCAATCTCGGCAGCGAGCACATTCACCATGACGTCGGCGGTACAGGCGCAGCAGCCGAGCCCGGCGCCCACCGCGCAAACGGTGCCCGGCAGCGCGGCGCCCGCCGCCGTGAAAAAAGTCACGGCCGAAGCGAAAGCGGAAGCGGTCGTGCCCGACACGGCCCGCACGCCGCTGGCGATCAAGGTGGAAGATCCGAACCTGCAGTGGGGCGCCTGTCCACCGCTGTTTCCGCCGGGATGCCGCATCGCCGTACTGCAGGGCAACCCCGCCGAGCCCGGGGCGGACGTGTTTTTCCAGGTCCCCGGCGGCTACACGGTCCCGGCGCATTCGCACACGTCGGCCGAGCGCATGGTGCTCGTCACGGGTGAACTCGAGGTCACCTACCAGGGACGGTCGCCGGTCGTGCTGGTAAAGGGCCAGTACGCGTACGGGCCGGCCAAGGCCCCGCACGGCGCAAAATGCCGGAGCCAGGAACCGTGCACCGTGTTCATCGCGTTCGACGGTCCCGTCGATGCGGTGGCGTTCGACGGGAAACTCTGAGTCGATCGCGTCGCTCAGTAAATCGAGAACGACGTCTCGGTCGGCGCCTTGATCACGGTGCCGGCGCGGAGCTTCACTTCGCCGCCGTTCTGTTGCGTCGCACCCGTGGCGATCCCCGGCTGCTGCCGGTAGCGCGCCGTGATCGGCACGATGGCGCCGTTCGCCGCCTGCAACGAATCGAAGGTCAGGCCGAGCATCGTCGCACCGTCGACCGTGTCGCTGCCCGGAACGAGTTCGGTGACGCTGCCCGTGACCGTGGCGCCGGCCACGGCCGCGCGTCGATCGTCCACCACGAGATCGGTCGCGAGGCGACCCTCGACGCGATCGCCCACGCGGGCGACCCTGCTGTTCACGTTCGCGGTCAGTTCGATTTCGAGCGGCGTGCCCGGAGGCACCACCACCGGCGGCGAAGGCACCTTCTGGATGATGCTCGTCGATGCAGTCCTGGCGGGCATCGCCGCCTGGTCGGCGTCGTGGGACTGCTGCGCGGCAGCGACCGCCGAGGACCGCTCTCGCGATTCCGCCGCGAGGCGTTCACGCTCACGGCGCAACTCCGCCTGTTGCTCGCGCAGTTCCTGCTCGCGCGCCGCGAGTTCGGCTTCACGCCGGCCCAGCTCGTCCGCGGCGTTCCGCGTCGCCGTGGTCTCGGTGCTGATCGCGCCGAGCGCCATGCCGGTCGGCTGGTCTGCATCCAGCGTGGCGACGCTCGGCACCTCGGGGTCCTGCGTAGCCTGTTGCACATAAGCCGGCGGCGTCGGAGTCCGCCCACAGGCGGCCAACATCAACACGGACAGGCCGAGCAAACCGGCGGCGCTTACGGACGTTTGCGTGGTCACGGGCGTCTCCTCGCGGCGGTGCCTTATCGCTTGGACGATGACCGGGCGGGGTTGGTTCACCGCATCGAGTGCAGTCCGATCATGTTTCCTTCGGTGTCGAACGCGAGCACGACGTAGCCGTACGCCCCGATCGACATCCGTTCGCGCTGGACCGTACCGCCCGCGCCCTGGATGCGGCCGGCCTCGAGCGAGCAATCGTCGCACCCGAAGTAGACGAGCGTGCTGTTGCCGCCCGAGCGCACGCCGTCCACCTTCACCAGCGTGCCGCCCACGCCGTACTGGTCCTGCGCAGACGGAAAGGCCCACATCTCGACGTCGCCCGAATCGAGACGCTCCAGCTTCGTGTCGAGCACGGTCTCGTAGAAGCGTCGCGCGCGGGCCATGTCCTGCACGTAGATTTCGAACCAGCGGACAGGGTTGGGTTGCGTCATGGACGTCATCACCTGCTAGGCCTGGAGCCGCGCGACCAGATGCGTGCAAACACTTGCTTCGTTCCGACGACCCGAAGATATGCGAAGGCGTCCTGCAACACCAGACGGCGCTGCAGCGCAGCAGAGGGTGGGATGACGGTCCGCGCCACCGGGTCCATACTGACGCGCAAGGGGTGTTCACGGGGAGGCGCCATGGACCCAGGCGAGATCTCGCGGCGGCGGTTCCTGCAGTCCTCGGGGGGGTCGCTCGGATTCGCCTGGCTTGCCGCCAACTGGCCGCAGATCGTCGCGGCCGCCGAGCACGCGCACCTGGCCAGCACCGCCGATGCAGGCGACCGCTCGCACTTCCGGCTGTTGAGCGCCGACCAGGCGCGCGACGTGGAGGCGATCGCCGCGCAAATCGTCCCGAGCGGCGACAGTCCCGGCGCTCGCGAGGCGGCGGTGGTGTATTTCATCGACCAGGTACACGCCGGGGCGTGGTCAGGCGGTGCGTCGCAATTTCTCGTCGGGCTGAAGGATTTCCAGAAGCGTTGCGCACGCCACCATCCGGGCACGCGACACTTTGCGGACCTCTCCCACGACGACCAGCTCGCGTACCTGCGGCACGTCGAACGCACGCCGTTCTTCGAGCAGGTGCGCTTCCTGACCGTCGTCGGGCTGCTGGCGTCGCCGCGGTACGGCGGCAATCGCGAGAAGTCGGGCTGGAAGCTGGTCGGGTTCGTCGACCAGCACGCGTGGCAACCGCCGTTCGGCCACTACGACGCGGGCTACCAGGGTTTCATCCCGCCGGTGATAAAGAAGCCGGATCGACAGTCATGACCGGCCGTCGCTTCGGCCCGAACGAGACCGTGGACTTCGTCGTGGTCGGGTCGGGTGCCGCCGGCGGCGTCATGGCGCGCGAGTTGTCGCGGGCCGGGCTCACGGTGCTGGTGCTCGAACAAGGTCCACGCCTCACGGCCGCGGACTTCGGCCACGACGAATTCGACACCTGGTTCAATTCCGGCTTGAGCAACAAGCTCGACACCAACCCGCAGACTTTCCGCAGTTCCGAAGGCGCGCCCGCCCGGCGGGTCCGGGACTTTCCCGCCGCCTGGTACGCGCCGATGGTCGGCGGCAGCAGCAACCACTTCACGGGCAACTTCTGGCGCTTCCACGAAGTGGACTTCGACGAACGCAGTCGCCTCGGCCCGATTCCCGGCACGACGTTCGAGGACTGGCCCATCACCTACGATGAGCTCGAGCCGTACTACACCAAGGTCGAGTGGGACGTCGGCGTGTCGGGACTCGCCGGCGCCAGCCCGTTCGATCCCCCGCGCAGCAAGCCCTACCCGATGCCGCCATTGCCGGTGAAATCCTCGGGCGTGTTGTTCGAGCGGGGTGCGCTCAAGCTCGGCCTGCACCCGTTTCCGGCCCCGATGGCGATCGCCTCGGTGCCTTATCGCGACCGCCCGGCGTGCCAGCACTGCGGCTTCTGCATCGGCTACGGCTGCGAGATGCGCGCGAAATCCTCGGCGCTCTACACGACGCTGCCGGACGCCGAGGCGACCGGCAACTGCGAGATCCGGCCATCGAGCTACGTCGCACGCATCGAGGCCGGTCGGGCGGGCCGGGTGACCGGCGTCACCTATTTCGATGCCGGGAAACACGAACACTTCCAGAAAGCCCGCGCGGTGGCGGTCTGCGCGAACGGCGCCGAGTCGGCGCGCCTGCTGCTGATGTCGGCCGACACGAGGCACCCCGAGGGCCTTGCGAACTCGAGCGGCATGGTCGGGCGCAACCTCATGTTCAACACCTACGCGCAGGTGCACGCGCTGTTCGAGCACGAGCTCAACGAGTTCAAGAGCGTGCAGGTCACGCGCATCCTGCACGATTTCTATGAGGCGGATCCGCAGCGCGGCTGCTACGGCGGTGGCGGACTCGACGCACGCAGCGGGCCGATGCCGCTGGCGTGGGGCGCGTTTGCGCCCCCGCCCGGCCGGCGCTGGGGGGCGCCCCTCAAGGAATTGCTCGCGGCGATGCCGCGCGCGATGGTGATCGCGACGCACGGCACGTCACTGCCGCTCGTCTCCAATCGCGTCGACCTCAATCCCGCGCTCGAGGACGCGTGGGGCCTGCCGGCGCTGCGCGTGACGTACCGCGATCACCCCGACGACCTGGCCTTC
>JAJTCR010000149.1 GCA_021325695.1 Steroidobacteraceae bacterium
ATGTCCACGCCGACGAGCTTGTCGCCGTCGTCGAGGCCTACCGCGATGATTCCCGCCGTCCGTGGTCGCGAGAATGCGACGAGCGAGGTCTTCTTGACCGTGCCGAGGGCGGTCGCCATGAAAACGTACCGGTCCTCTTCGTACTCGCGGATCGGCAGCACGGCCGTGATCCGCTCGCTGTCCTGCAGGGGCAGCAGGTTCACGATCGGCTTGCCGCGATTGTGCCGGGCCGCGATCGGCAACTGGTAGACCTTCAGCCAGTAGAGCTGGCCGCGGCTGGAAAAGCAGAGCAGCGTGTCGTGCGTGTTCGCGACGAAGATCTTCTCGATGAAGTCCTCGTCCTTGAACGTCGCGCCCGTGACGCCCTTGCCACCTCGGCCTTGCGCCCGGTATTCGCTCACGCGCGTCGCCTTGGCGTACCCGCCGTGCGTCAGCGTGACCACCACGTCCTCGGGCGTGATCAGGTCCTCGATCGACAGGTCGGATTCATCGCGCAAAATCTCGGTGCGCCGCGCGTCGCCGTATTGTTCGCGGATCGCCGTGAGTTCGTCGCGGATCACCTGCAGCAGCCGCTCGGGACGGGCTAGAATGTCGGTCAGCTCGCGGATCGTATCGAGCAGTTCGGCGTATTCGGCGATGATCCGGTCCTGCTCGAGACCCGTGAGCCGGTGCAGGCGCAGGTCCAGGATTGCCTGCGCCTGGGCGTCAGACAGCCGGTAGATGCCGCCGTGCAGGCCGAGCGAGGTCTCCAGGCCCTCGGGGCGGGCGCTCACGTCGCCCGCGCGCTCGAGCATTTCCGGCACCGCCCCTCCCTGCCACTCGCGGGACGTCAACCCGATCCTGGCGTCAGCCGGCGTGGGCGACGCCTTGATCAGCGCAATGACCTCGTCGATGTTGGCGAGCGCGACGGCGAGGCCTTCGAGGATGTGGCCCCGTTCGCGGGCCTTGCGCAGGTCGTAGACCGTCCGCCGCGTCACCACCTCGCGGCGGTGGCGCACGAACGCCTCGATCATGTCCTTCAGGTTGAGCAGGCGCGGCTGCCCGTCGAGCAGTGCCACCATGTTGACGCCGAACACCGATTCCATCGGCGTCTGCTTGAACAGGTTGTTGAGCACGACTTCGGCGTTGGCATCGCGCTTGAGCTCGATGACGACACGCATGCCGTCCTTGTCGCTTTCGTCGCGGAGTTCCGAAATGCCGTCGATCAGCTTGCCGCGGACCAGGTCGGCGATGCGCTCGAGCAACCGCGCCTTGTTCACCTGGTACGGCAATTCGGTGACGATGATGGCCTCGCGCCCGTTGTCGTATTCCTCGATGTCGGCCCGGGCGCGCACGACGATGCGGCCACGTCCCGTCGTGTACGCGTTGTAGATCTCGCGGGCGCCATTGATGATGCCGGCCGTCGGGAAGTCCGGCCCCGGCACGTGTTCCATCAGCTCCGGGATCGTGATGCCCGGGTTGTCGATGAAGGCGACGCAAGCCGCCACGATCTCGTTCAGGTTGTGCGGCGGGATGTTCGTCGCCATGCCGACGGCGATGCCCGACGACCCGTTGACGAGCAGGTTGGGCACCTTGGTCGGCAACACCGACGGCTCGCTCTCGGACTCGTCGTAGTTGGGGACGAACTCGACCGTCTCCTTGTCGATATCGGCGAGCAGTTCGCCCGCGATCCGGGACATGCGGACTTCGGTGTAGCGCATCGCCGCGGGGGCATCGCCGTCGACTGACCCGAAGTTGCCCTGCCCGTCGACGAGCAGGTAGCGCATCGAGAACGGCTGCGCCATGCGCACGATCGTGTCGTAGACGGCCGTGTCGCCGTGCGGGTGGTACTTGCCGATCACGTCGCCGACGACACGGGCGGACTTCTTGTAGGCCCGGTTCCAGTCGTTGCCGAGTTCCCGCATCGCGTAGAGCACGCGGCGATGCACCGGCTTGAGTCCGTCACGGACGTCGGGCAGCGCGCGTCCCACGATCACGCTCATCGCGTAGTCGAGGTACGACTGCTTCATTTCGTCTTCGAGGTTGACGTGCAGGAGTTCGCGGGCGATTTCTGCCATGAATCCGTCTGTCCAAGCGACCGCGCAGGGTCGTCACAAGGTGGTTTTCGGGCCGCCGGGAGAGCGACCGAAAAAGAAGCGAAATCATAGCACGAGGCGCTGCCCAAATGCCCGTCGCAGCACGGCTTTTTCCGGTAACCGAGCGTGCTCGCCCGCTATACTGCCGCCCCCGATCTGGAAGTCCCCCATGGAGTCCGTAGACACGCTCGTTTGCGCGCGCTGGGTCCTGCCCGTCGAACCTGACGGGCCGACGCTCGCCGACCACGCGGTCGCGATCCGGGCCGGCCGCATCGTGGCCGTGCTCCCGATCGAAGAGGCCCGGACTCGTTATCGCGCCGACGAATCGATCGAGCGTGCGCACCACGTGCTGCTGCCGGGCTTCGTCAATGCGCACACGCACGCAGCCATGACGTTGCTGCGAGGACGTGCCGAGAACGTGTCGTTCGGGCCCTGGCTGCGCGAGGCGATCTGGCCGATCGAGCGTCGCTGGGTCGACCCTGAATACGTCCGCGATGGCACGGAACTCGCGATCGCCGAAATGCTGCGCGCAGGGGTGACCTGCTTCGGTGACATGCACCTGTGGCCCGAAATCGTGGCGCGCACGGCCGCCGAGTTGCACATGCGCGCGAGTGTCGGGCTCGTCGTGGTGGAGTCCGCCACGCGATGGGCCTCCGGGCCGAACGAGTACATCGAGAAAGGCCTGGCGCTGCGCGACGAATATCGCGGCGACCCGCTCGTCTCGACGTTCTTCGCGCCGCACGCGCCGTACACCGTCGATGACGCCACGCTGCTGCGCATCCGACGCCTGGCCGACGAACTCGAGATGCAGGTCGGCATGCACCTGCACGAGTCGGCGTGGGAGATCGAACGATCGCGCGAACTGCACGGCCTGCGCCCGCTCGACCGGCTCAAGAAGCTCGGCCTCGCCAATCCGTTGCTCGTCGCCGTCCACCTGACACAGGTCGAACCGTCGGACGTCGACTGTCTCGCGGCGGCCGGCGCGGCGGTCGTCCACTGCCCGCAGTCGAACCTGAAGCTCGGCAACGGCGCGTGCCCGGCCACTGAACTCCTCGAGCGGGGCGTGCCCGTCGCGCTGGGCACCGATGGCGCGGCCTCGAACAACGACCTCGACGTGCTGTCGGAGATGCAGACGGCGGGATTCCTGGCTTCGGGGATCACGGGCCGGCCGGGCAGCCTGGTCTCGAAAGACCTCCTGCGCATGGCGACGCTCGAAGGCGCGCGTGCGCTCGGTCTCGGCGATGTCACGGGAAGCCTCGAGGCCGGCAAGTGGGCCGACCTGTGTTGCATCGACCTTCGGGTACCCGCCAGCTGGCCGGTGCACGACGTCGAGGCCACGCTCGTGTACGCGTGCAGCGCGCGACAAGTCACGGACACCTGGGTCGCGGGCCGTCACGTCTACGCCGAGGGCACGCTCCGGTATCTGGATGAATCGGCCGTGCTCGACCGGGCGGATGCATGGCGGGCACGGATCGACGCGGGACATGGCGGGAGTGACGAATGACGACGGCTGCCGAAAAGTTGAACGTCGACCCGGCGGAAATCGCCCGGTTCGAAGCGGCCGCGAGTCGCTGGTGGGATCCGCAGGGCGAGATGCGCCCGCTGCACGACCTGAATCCCGTACGGCTGCAATACGTCGAACGCGCGGGTCCGCTGGTCGCGCGCAAGGTGCTGGACGTCGGTTGCGGCGGCGGCCTGCTCTCCGAGGCCATGGCCCGCAAGGGCGCCCGCGTGACGGGTATCGATCTGGCCGAAGACCTGCTGCAGGTGGCGCGGCTGCACTCGCTGGAAGGCGGGATCGACGTGGACTACCTGCTCGAGTCCGCCGAAGCGCACGCCGCCGGTCACGCCGGCGAGTACGACATCGCTGCGTGCATGGAGATGCTGGAACACGTGCCCGACCCCACCGCGGTGGTCGATGCACTGGCCCGGCTGGTGCGACCGGGCGGTCACGTGTTCATCTCGACGCTCAATCGCACGCTCAAGTCGTACGCGATGGCGGTGATCGGCGCCGAGTACGTATTACGTCTGCTGCCGGCAGGTACGCACACGTATGAGAAGTTCATCCGGCCCTCGGAGCTGCGTCAGTGGGCGCGCGGCGCGGGGCTCGACGTCGTCGACATCGCCGGCCTCGACTACGACCCGTTCTCACGCAAGGCACGGCTCGCGACGGACGCGAGCGTGAATTACCTGATGCACCTGCGACGCGCCGGGGTCGCATGAGCCGCGCCGCCGCGATCCTCTTCGACCTCGACGGCACCTTGCTCGACACCGCGCCGGACATGGTCGGCGCGCTGAACCGGCTGCGCGTCGAAGAAGGGTGCGCGCCGCTGCCCTTTGCCGACGTTCGCACTTCGGTGTCGCACGGCGCGATGCGACTGGTCAGGCTCGGCTTTCCGGACGCTGGCCAGCACGACATCGAGCGCTTGCGGCTGAGGTTCCTCGAACTCTATGCGCACAACCTCGCCGACGGCACCTGCCTGTTCCCGGGCCTCGACGAGGTCCTGGCGGCGCTGGAATCCGACGGCCTGCCCTGGGGCGTCGTGACGAACAAACCGGGTTGGCTCACGGACCCGCTGCTCGACCGGCTCGGCCTGGCCAGTCGTGCGTGCTGCGTCGTCAGCGGCGACACGGTGGCCGAGCGCAAGCCGCACCCGCTGCCGCTGCTGCATGCGGCACAGCTGACGGGCGTGCCGCCGCACCGGTGCGTTTACGTCGGCGACGCCGAACGCGACATCGTCGCCGGCCGCGCCGCAGGCATGCAGACGGTTGTGGCGGCCTACGGCTATCTGGGACCGGAGGACCGGCCGTTGCAGTGGAATCCGCACGGCATCGTCGAGCGGCCGGGCGAGTTGCCCGACTGGTTCACCTTGCGTCACCTCGGCACCGCGGTGGCGACGTGAGCGAGTTCGGCTCCACGGCCCTGCTGCTGCTCGCACTCTCCACCGCGTTCGGCCTGATCGTGGGCGTACTGCTCGGCCGTCGCGGTCGGCACGAGGCCGAGGTGCGTCT
>JAJTCR010000150.1 GCA_021325695.1 Steroidobacteraceae bacterium
GGGCGGCTCCTCGAGCGAGCCCAGGTGCCGCGCAGCCTCGATGCCGTCCATGCCCGGCATGCGCACGTCGAGCAGCACGACGTCGGGATCGAGCGCCGCGCAGCGTTCCAGTGCCTCGTTGCCGCTGGCGGCCTCGCCGACGACCGCGACGTCGTGGAGTTCTTCCAGCATGCGGCGCAGCCGCTCGCGCGCCGGCGCCTCGTCGTCGACGATCAGTGCGCGCAGCTTGTCGGGTGGGGCGGCAGTGGCGGCGGTGTCGTCCATGCGAGGACCGGGATTCTGCGATGGACGGACCGTGCTGTCACGACGGGCGTCCCGCGACCTCGAACGGTACGTCCGCCGCCTCGTCGGCGCGGCCGTCGCCGACGTGCGGGAAGCGCAGCCTGACACAGAAGCGACCGTCGCCGTCCTGCACTTCGATTCCCGACCGGCCCGGGAAGGCGAGTTCGAGCCGCTCCCGCACGTTGTCGAGCGCCATGCGGTTGCCCTTGCGCGTCGCAGCCGCCCCGTCCGGGGGCAATGGATTCGTGACCTCGAACACGATCGAGTCGCCCTCCAGCCAGCCGCTCACGGTGACGGTTCCGCCGCCGGGCAGGGGTTCGATGCCGTGGCCGATCGCGTTCTCGAGCAACGGTTGCAGCAGCAGGCTCGGCACGATCGCGCGCGCGGGGACCCTGCGCACGTCCCAGTCGACGCGCAGGCGGTCTCCCATGCGCAACTGCTCGATGCGCTGGTAGATCCGGGCGACCTCCAGTTCTTCGCGCAGCGAAATCTGCGCGCGGGCATCGCTCAAGCTCACGCGAAACAGGTCCGCGAGGTCTTCGATCGCCTCTTCCGCGCGGGCCGGGTCACTGCGCGTCAAGGCCGCGATCGTGTTCATGCTGTTGAACAGGAAGTGCGGCCGGATCCGCGCCTGCAAGGCGTGGATGCGTGCGCGGGCCTCGAGTTCGACCGAGCGGCGCCACTGCTGCGAGACGTAGAAGTAGCGGAGCGCCAGCGCGCCGACGATCGCTGCGATCAGCACGTTCGGCAACACGAACACCGACATGCGGTCCGGAAACACCGACGACACGGTGCCGAACCGCGTGACCCACCACTGCCCGAGCAGGCAGACGACGATCGAGAGCAGCGCGACGACGCCGACCATCGTGCCGAGGGCCCAGGCGACCGCGGGCCGCAACGGCTCGCGGGCGAGCCACGGCCGCACGCGACAGAGCGCGCCCGCGCAGAGCAGGCCGGCCCACAGCAGGAAGGCCGTGGTGCGAGCGAGCTCGATCCAGAAGTCACCGCCGGCGGGGAGCCGTGCGAGCGCCAGCACGAATCCGAGCAGCGCCGCGATCAGCACGATCGCGAGCACCGTGGGCGCCTGGCAGAAATCGGGCAGGAAGAAGCGGTCGCCGTCGGCGCCGGCGGTGGGCGCGGGCGCCGGCGTGCTCATCCGGTCGTGCGCGTGGGCGATTTCGGCTCGCCCGCGGGCGTGAACAGCGCGTCCTTGAGACGGAACAGCACGGAGATGTCTTCGTCGCCGTGGCCCTGCGCGATGAGTTGCTCGTACTGCTCCAGCGTCGCCTCCACCATGGGCAAGGCAGCGCCGAACCGTGCGGCCATGTCACGGCAGATGCGCAGGTCCTTCTGGTGCAGTCGCACGCGGAAGCCGGGCGGAAAGGCGTCGCGGACCACGTTCGGCGCGCGGTTGACGAAGTACCAGCTCGAGCCTGCGCCCTGGCCGAGCGTCTCGATCAGCTGCGGCAGCGGCAGGCCCTGCGCCTTGGCGAACGCCATCGCCTCGGCGACCGCCTGGATCGCCCCGGCGCAGAGGATCTGGTTGGTGGCCTTGGCCGCCTGCCCGGAACCCGACGGCCCGAGGTGCGTCACCGTCCGCCCCATGGCTTGCAGCACGGGTCGGCCACGTTCGAACGCCCCGGCCGACCCACCCACCATGATCGCCAGCGTCCCGTCGCGGGCACCTTCGACGCCGCCGCTCACCGGCGCGTCGAGGAACTCCATCCCGCGGCTCGCGAGCCGGCGCGCGGCCTCGCGTGCCGTGTCGGCGCTCACGGTCGAGCAGTCCACCACGAGCGCACCTTCGCGCAGTCCGGGCAACAGGCCATCGACGACCTCGAGCACGTCGGCGTCGGCCGAAACGCAGGTGACGACGGTGTCGCAGGCGCGTGCGAGCGCGCCGAGGCTGGAATCGGCGACCACGCCGAGCTCGACCGCAAGCTCGCCTGCACGGCTCGGCGTCCGGTTCCAGACCGCCTGCAGCAACCCTGCCTTGTGCAGGTTGCGCGCCATGCCACGGCCCATGGCGCCGAGGCCGGCAAAACCCACGCTCGGTCTGGTCACGGCAACATCACCCCTGGGTCTTCGTCAGTCCGCCTGCCCAAGGGAACACCTCACTGGCCGGCGCAGAACTCGTCCATGACTTTTTTCGCATTCTCGCGCGTCGCGTCGATCTCCGCCGAGTCGAGGTACCGTCGGTCGTCGGGTGAGGCGCCCGGCTCATAGATTCGGCGCGCGTTCATGAGGTTCTGGTAGCGCGTGCGGGCATCCTGGCAGCGCTTGGCCTTGTCGGCCTCGGTAAGTTGCGACGCCTGCTTTGCGTCGGCGGCATTTTTCGCCGCGTCGGCCGCAGCCTTCTGGTCGCCCTGCAGCCTGGTCATCTCGGCCTGGTAGCGCGACTGCACTTCGACCACGTCGGTTTCCTTGGTGGCGACGTTGACTTTCTGCGCGGGCAGGCTCTCCGGGCGATCCGTGTAAACGGGCCTCCCCTGCGCATCACGGGTCACGAAGACCTCCGCGGCGGCAGCCGGGACGCAGATCAGGACGGTGGCAACGGTGGCGAGGACGACGCGCATGGGGGGGCTCCCTTGAAAAAAGGGGCTAGGGGATCGCGGACAGGGGATCGTCGGCGGCGAGCGCCGCTCCGGCCACCAACCCTATCCCCTGACCCCTATCCCCTGCGCAGTCTAACAGTCGTCGGATCATGCCCGCGGCGTCCTGGTCGAAAACCGGTGCTACTTCAAGGATTCAGGCAAAAAAAAAGCGGGCACCGAAGTGCCCGCAAGCGGGGGAGAAGGCGACCGGACCAGGAACCGGCCGCCCTCCACAGACACCTGACGTCAGTTGTAGGCGCGCTCACCGTGCGACACGGTGTCGAGACCCTCGCGCTCGGACTCCTCGGCCACGCGCAGGCCCATGACCAGGTCGACCAGCTTGAAGGCCACCGCCGCGACGACCCCGGACCAGACCAGGGCCGTCGCCACGCCCCAGAGCTGGGCCTTGAATTGCGCCGCCATGTCGTAGGGCGCGACCGCATCTGCGACGTAGTCGTAGACGCCCGTGCCGCCGAGCGCCGGATCGCAGAACACGGCCGTGAGCAGCGCGCCCACGATGCCGCCGACGCAGTGGACGCCGAACACGTCGAGCGAGTCGTCGTAGCCGAGCTTCATCTTGAACCACGCGACCGCCAGCAGGCAGAGCAATCCCGCGATCACGCCGATCGCGATCGCGCCCATCGGGCCCACCCAGCCACAGGCCGGCGTGATGGCGACCAGGCCCGCGATGGCGCCCGAGGCCGCGCCGAGCATGGTCGGCGTGCCCCGGTGGATCCACTCGGCGAAGGACCAGGCGAGCGCGGCGGCCGCGGTCGCCAGGATCGTGTTCGCGAACACCATGCCCGTGAAGCCGTTGGCCTCGAGGCCCGAACCCACGTTGAAGCCGAACCAGCCGACCCAGAGCAGCGAGGCGCCGATCATCACCATCGGCACGTTGTGCGGGGGCATCGCGGTCGTGCCGTAGCCGATGCGCTTGCCGAGCATCAGTGCGCCCACCAGGCCGGCGATTCCCGCGTTGATGTGCACGACGGTGCCGCCGGCGAAATCGAGCGCGCCCTTCTGAAACAGGAAGCCCGCAGTGGCGAGCGCCGCTTCACCCGCGGCGGCGTCCGTGTAGGCGTCCGGACCTGCCCACCACCAGACCATGTGCGCCATCGGCAGGTACGCGGCCGTGAACCAGATCACCATGAACAGCAGCACCGCGCCGAACTTGATGCGTTCGGCGAAGGCCCCGACGATCAGGCACGGCGTGATGCACGCGAACGTGAGCTGGAACACGAACCAGGTGTACTCCGGAATGTAGACGCCCTTGCTGAACGTGGCGGCGACGGAACTCGTCGTGAGCCCGCCCATGAACAGCCGGTCCAAGCCGCCGATGAACGGCGTCGAGCCCTGCGTGAACGCGAGACTGTAGCCGTAGATCGCCCAGAGCAGCGCGATCAGGCAGAACGTCATGAACACCTGCATCAGCAGCGACAGCACGTTCTTGGTCCGGACCATGCCGGCGTAGAACAGCGCGAGTCCCGGGATGGTCATCAGGATGACCAGCACGGTCGAGGTCATCATCCACGCGGTGTCGCCTTTGTCCGGGACGGGGGCGTCCTGGGCCAGCCCAAGGACGGGCGCGAGCATGGCGCCCAGTGCGAGCGCGGCGGCGGCCCACGGGCGGCGGCTCGGCGCGGCAGTCAACGTCTTCACTGGTGTTCTCCTGTCGGTGGGTCTGTGCAAGTCGTCTGTGGTCATTGGTTCGTTCGAGTACGTGCGACTAAACGGCTTCCGCGCCGGTCTCGCCCGTGCGGATGCGCACGGCCTGGTCGAGCTGCGTCACGAAGATCTTGCCGTCGCCGATCTTCCCGGTGCGGGCGACGTTGGTGATGGCCTCGATCACCTGCTCGACGATCGTGTCGTCGACGGCGATCTCGACCTTGTTCTTGGGCAGGAAATCGACGCGATACTCGGCGCCGCGATAGAGCTCGGTGTGTCCGCGCTGGCGGCCGAAGCCCTGCACCTCGGTCACCGTCACGCCCTGCACGCCGATGTCGGCGATGGCCTGGCGCACTTCATCGAGCTTGAACGGCTTGATGATGGCCGTGATGAGCTTCATTGGCGGGACTCCCTGGCGGCGCGCGTCGCGCTGCAACGTCGGAACCCCCGATGCAGAAACCGTGCCACCCCGCCTGCGGCCAGTTGTGCCGCGCGGCGCGTCGCCGCGGCCGTCGAGTGCACCAAGTTGGAGCGGCGCGCCCG
>JAJTCR010000151.1 GCA_021325695.1 Steroidobacteraceae bacterium
TTCGAGGTCGAAGCGGTGGCCGAGCACGGCGGCCGCCTGCAACGCCTGCTGCAGGCCGGGATCGAGCCGCTCGACGCGGCGCAGCAGCAGCGCGCGCACGGAGCCGGGCAGCGCCGACTCGCCGCTCGCCGACGCGCGCAGCAATTGCTCGAGAAACAACGGGTGGCCCCCGGCGAGATCGACGCAGCGCTCGAGCGTCTCGGGTGACCACTGCCCATGCGCAGCCGCGAGCTCGACCGCCTCGTCGCGGTCGAGCGGCGCGAGGTCGAGCGTGGTCATCGGGCAGCCACGGATGCGCGCGCGCCACGACGGGACCAGCGGGTCGTCGTCGGCTCGCACGGACAACGTCAGCAGCACGGGGCGCGAGGCGAGCGCAGCCGCGAGATCGGCGAGTGCGGCAAGTTCCATTGGCTCCGCCCAGTGGGCGTCCTCGACGACGAGCAACAGTGGCGCCGTCGCCGCGCGCTGCACCACGCGCTGCAGCGCGGCGGACCTTCCACGTTCGCGCGTGGCGTTGTCCATCGCCGCGACTCGGTCGGTGCTGTCGGATTCGGTCGCCCCGATCAGGTCCAGCACGAACGTGCGATCCTCCGGCGCGAGGCAGCCGCCCACCACGGCGGCGTCGACGCTGGCGACCGCATCCGCATCGACGTGCCCCGGTTCCACGCCCACGAGCCGCGCGACCAGCGCCGGAATGGGGCGCTCGAGCGCGGACTGCCCGAAATCGAACACGCGCAGGACGTGGCTCGCGATGCCTCGCTGCGTCGCGGCGTGCACCAGCGCCTCGATGATCGCCGACTTGCCGATCCCCGGTTCGCCACGCACGACCACCACCCGTCCCCGCGACGACGTCGTCACGCGGTCGAGCAGGCTCGTGAGCAACGCCAGCTCCGCGCGCCGGCCGACGAACGGCCGCGCCGCCCGTTGCGCGTCCGGCATCGTGTGCGGCGTCACGCGGTGCGCCGATGGCGTGCCGGGCGAGACCCGCGACTCGTGCGCGAAGCGATCGCGCAGCCGCGCCAGCAGGTCGTTCGACACCAGCACTTCACCGGCGAGGGCGCCGCGGGCGAGCTGGCGCGCACCCGTCACCGCGCGTCCGCCGAGGGGCACGGTCTCGTCGCCGCGGCCGGGCAGCACCTGTCCCGCCTCGACGCCACAGCTGAAGTTGGGGCCGGCGCCACGAGGCGACGTCGCGAGGGCGAGCGCGGCACGGACGGCCCGCTCGTCCTCGTTGCCCGTCATCGCCTCCAGGCCGAACACCGCGATCGCGTCCTCGGCCCCGGCCGTGTCGAGACGGCCCCCGAAACGCTGGACGACCGTTTCGACCTGCCGCGCGAAAGCGATCGCCCGGGATCGCACCTGTTCGACGTCGGGGTCGGCATCGTCGGTCGCCAGCCGCACGCAGAGGACGACGGCATCGCGCAACACCGGCGGAGTCGAGCTCACCCGTCCGGCGGGCTCCGCGACGACGCTTGCTTCCGACTCGTCTGCGGGCGCCGAGGGTTCGGCCGAGCGTCGACGTCGCATGATCTCGCGGTGGAGCGCGTCGGTCGCGGGCTCGGTCGCCACGTCGAGCTCGCGTCGCAAAACGTCCCGGCACGTGCGGTACTGGCGCAGGGCCTCGGTCCAGCGCCCCTGCTTCGCCAGCACGTCCATCAAGGCGCGGTGTGCGCGTTCGTTGACCGGCTCCAGCGTGAGCAGCCGCTCGAGCGCGGCCCGCTGTCCTTCGAGGTCCGCGGTCGCACCGCACCGTGCCGCCACGTGCTCGAGCGCCTCGATGCGCTGTCGCCGGAACACGCCGCGCTGCTGCTCGAGCCACTGGTCGAACGCGATCGATTTCGCCTCCACGCCGGCGAGCAGCTCCTCGACCGGCACGTCGGCGGCGGACGCGGCGAACGAGCCCGCGCGCAACCCGGCCCGAAAGCCGGCGAGGTCGGTCTCGACTTTCGAGCCGTCGAGCCAGACGGCACCCGCGTCGGACCGGAGCGTATCGCCGTGCTCGTCGGGGAGCGCCTTGCGCAGCGCCGCGAGCGCCTGGCGCAGGCTGGCCCGGCCGAGTTCCGGGTCGGAGTCCTCCCAGAGCAACGACGCCAGGAGGTCACGACTGAGCGGGGTGCCGGGTTCGAGTGCCAGGCACCCGAGCAGGGCCTGCGCCTTGCGCGAAGTGATCCGGAGCGCGCGCCCGTCGCCGGCCGCGACGCGCAATGCCCCAACCACCCCGATCGACAGTCCGGCCACGGCCGCTCCCTGATGGCGCTCGAGCGCACCCGTCGATTTTCACGTATTTTTCACGCCTGTCGAGACGGGGTGTTCACGCGGCCTGCCTAGAGTGCGATCCCAGAGACGGCGGACGACCGCCGCCGTTCGACCCACAACGACAGGAGGCTGCCCCATGCAACTGAAGGATCACCGCGGGCTCGAAGTGTCGACTCGCAACACCCGTTCACTCGAGCGCTTCGAAAAGGCCCTCGACCTGACGACGTCGTACTTCGTCGACCCGCTCGCGGAAATCAACGCCGCAATCGCCGACGACCCGGACTGCGCCATTGCGCACTGCCTGCGCGCGGGACTCGCCGTCATGTCTTCGGAGCGCGGCGCGCTGCCGCTGATCGACGAAAGCGTCGCCGTGATCGAAGCCCCCGCCACGGGCGCCAACGATCGCGAGCGGCGTCACGCGGCCGCCGCGCGCGCGTGGGCGCAGGGCGACTTCGCCCGTGGCAAGCAGCTCTACGATGCGATCGTCGTCGACTTCCCGCGCGACCAGCTCGCGGTGCAGATCGCGCACGTGGGCGACTTTTTCCTCGGCCAGTCGACCATGCTGCGGGACCGCATGGCGCAGGTGCTGCCGCACTGGGACGCGAGCGTGCCCGGCTACGGGTACCTGCTCGGCATGCAGGCGTTCGGCCTGGAGGAAACCGCGCTCTACGAGCGCGCCGAGGACACGGGGCGCCGTGCACTCGAACTCAATCCGCGCGATCCGTGGGCCGTGCACGCCGTCGCGCACGTCATGGAGATGCAGGGACGGCTACGCGACGGCATCGACTGGCTGAGCTCCCGCCAGGCCGACTGGTCGATCGACAACGGCCTCGCCTACCACAACTGGTGGCACCTCGCGCTGCACCACTTGGACCTCGCCGAGTACGATCGCGTGCTGGAACTCTACGACACGCGCATCCGCCCGGTGCAGACGCCGGTCGCGCTCGAGATGCTCGACGCGTCGGCGATGCTGTGGCGACTCACCCTCCGGGGCGTCGACGTCGGCGCACGCTGGCAGCCGCTGGCCGAGGCCTGGGCCCCGATCGCGAACGAGGGGTTCTACGCGTTCAACGACGTGCACGCGACGATGGCGCTGGTCGGCAGCCAGCAGTGGTCGCGGGTCGAGGACGTGCTTTCGAGCATGGAGCGCGCGGCCGGCGAATCAGGAACCAACGCGACGATGACGCGCGAGGTCGGCCTGCCGCTCGCGCGTGGCATTGCCGCGTTCGGCCGGGGACGCTACGCGGAGGCCGTCGAGCACATCACGCCTGCGCGAGCGCACGCGAACCGATTCGGCGGCAGCCACGCCCAGCGCGACATCGTGCACCTGACGCTGCTCGAGTCCGCCATGCGTGCCGGCAATGCGCCGCTCGCCCGCGCGCTCGCGTCGGAGCGCACGGACGTCAAGCGCACCAGTCCGTTCAACTGGCGCATGCTCGGCCGCGCGCTCGAGATGCAGGGCCTCGCGCAGGACGCAGCGAAGGCGCGCGAGACGGCGGACCTTCGCGCCGCAGCGCAGCAGCCGCGTCGGGAGAAGGTGGCGGCGTGATCGCACGGATGTCGTAGTTTCATCCGTCGCTTCGAGGGGGGGGCCGTCCAGCAGGGGGGCCGCCCCCGTGTCATTGGGTATGCGCATCGCGCTGGCCAACCTTGCCTTTCCCGACTCCGCGGAGGGGTCGGTCACGCAGGCCATCGCGGCCATCCAGCGTGCCGGTTCGCAGGCGGCAAGCGTCGTCTGCTTTCCGGAATGCTTCGTGCCCGGTTACCGCGCACCGGAGCGGCACGTCGCGCCGGCCGATGCCGGATTTCTCGACGACGCGTGGACGCGCATCGGACGCGCCGCGGCGCGCGCAGGAACGACGGTGATCCTCGGCACCGAGCGTATCGACGAAACCGGCGCGCTCGTCGCGACCGCGCTCGTGATCGACCCCGACGGGGCGCGGCAGGGATTCCAGGACAAGGTGCAGATCGACCCGTCCGAGGAGGGCCTCTACGCGGCCGGCCGTTATCGTCGTGTGTTTCACGCGGGCAACCTGACGTTCGGCATCGTGATCTGCCACGAAGGCTGGCGCTACCCGGAAACCGTGCGGTGGGCGGCGCGTCGCGGTGCCCAGGTCGTGTTCCATCCGCAGTATCACGCAGCGACCGTGGGCTCGCATCGTCCGCGACACTACGCGGACGCCGCGAACTCGTTTCACGAAAAAGCCGTGCTGTGCCGCGCCGCCGAGAACACGTGCTATTTCGCGACCGTCAACTACGCCGGCGCGGACTCTCCCACAACCTCGGCCGTGGCGACCCCCGAAGGCACGCTGCTGGCGTATCAGCCGTACGGCGAATCGGGCCTGCTGGTGGTGGACCTGAACCTACAGGCCGCAACCGGGCTGCTCGCCCGACGGTACAAGCCGATTTCCGAGGACTGACGGCACCATCGGAACCCTCCGGCAGTGACCGTGTCTGACCGGGGACGTCTACGGATCCACGGATGGGCCCCGCGTGCGAAGAAAGTTTTTCCCGGTATGTACGATCGTGCTCGTGGCGTTGCTTGGCGCGGGGTGCGGCGGTAGCGAGGACGACTCTGACGGCAGTGGCTCGAATGGGGGCGGTGGCGATCCGGGACCGTCTCGCGGCGAGCTGCTGGAAGCGCCGCTGCTCGTGCGCACGGTCACGACGAGCGAACTGCTCACGAACCTGAACGACCCGGTCAACCAGGCGCTGCTTTCGCAGGCGGGCGCCCCGCTCTGCGACATCGCCGTGTACAGGATCGAGTACGCGACGCTCGGCGGTCGAGCCGAGGAAACGG
>JAJTCR010000152.1 GCA_021325695.1 Steroidobacteraceae bacterium
ATCGAGGACATGGTGGATCCAGGGTCCGCTGCGGAGACGAGCCGAAAGTATGGGCGGCAGGTCCCCGGACGGCTGATCCTTTTGCGACAACGACGTGCCCCGGCGCGCCATGCGCCCCCGGGGCTGCCGTCTCCCGTCAGAATCGATAGGTCGCGCTCAAGCCGTACCAACGCGGTCTGGCGTAGACCCCGGCCACGACGCCGGCGAACAGCGAGCTGTCGAACGCGTAGACGCGGTATTTCTCCTCGGTCAGGTTGTTCACGAACGCCGCGACGTTCCAGCGCCCGTCCGCGCCCGTGTAGTCGATGCGCGCGTTGGCGACCGTGTAGGCGTCCTCCTCTTCGACCGGCGCGCACAGCACGGTGAAGCAGAACTCGCCCGAGTACTGCGCATCGCCCTGGATGCCGAACATGCCCGGGCCGGCCGCGAACTCGTAGCGGGCGAGCAGGTTGCCGGAGAACTCCGGCGCCTGCGGCAGGTCGTGGTCCTCGATCGTCACGCCGTCGGGCAACGGCACGTCCTTGACCGTCGAGTCGAGCAGCGAGACGCCGAACTGCAGCGTGAGGCCATCGAGCGGACGCGACATCAGCTCGGCCTCCAGGCCCGTGAGCTCGGCGTCGAGATTGATCACCGTCTGCACCGGCCCGAACTGCGCGAACGCCTGGTAGTCGGAATAGTCGTAAAGGAACGCTGCCACGTTGAGCGTGGTCGAGTCCCCGAGCGTCGATTTCACGCCGAGTTCGAACGCATCCAGGGTTTCCTCGTCGAACGGCATGCCCTCCAGGAAACTACGCGGAATCGTCAGGCTGCCGTCCGGGTCGTACGGCGTGCCGGTCGAGAACGTGTAGCCGCCACTCTTGCTGCCGCGGTTGAAGATCGCGTACCACAGCACGGCGTCGCTCGGTTTCCAGTCGAGCTGCACACGGGCCGTGACGCCGTCGAAGGTTCGTTTCGCGTCGCCGGGAGAGATGCTGCTGCCGCCCGGCGAAACGTCGCGCGTGTTGAACACGATCGTGACGGGTGCGGACAATCCTGGCACCTCCGGTGCCGTGCCGAAATACGAACCCTCGCGCTCGTCGCTCCAGTAGCGTGCGCCGACGATCAGTTTGAACGCGTCCGCGAACGCCCACTCGTCCTGCGCGAACACGGCCCAGGAGGTCGTCTGCTGGCCCATCTCGACGGTGGGATCGTAGCCATAGAACGGGTCGGCGAACTTGCCGGTGTAGTCGCCGTCGACGTCCATGCCGTAGACACCCGCGACCCAGGTGTTGGCCCCTGCCGTGCCCGACAACCTGAATTCCTGCGAGTACTGCTCGAGGTCGCTGCCCTGGTAGAACAGCACGCCGTCGACCGGCGAGGCGTCGCCGCCCTCGAGGTAGAACTTCTCGGCGCTCTGGTAGTCGGTGATCGACACCAGGTGCAGTCCGCCGAAGTCCCAGTCGAAGTGCAGCGTCGCGCCCGTGATCTCGCGGTCGACGTACGAGCGCTGCGTTTCCGCCGTCTTCCACGGATCGCCGCCCCACTGCGGCGTGATCGCATCATTGCGATAGCCGGTGCCCGCCTCGCCCGGTCCCGTGCCCCAGAAGTCGCATGACTGATCGCGACGCGTGAACTCGCCCTGGAAGCTGTCGTTGGGGCATGCCGGCGCGTGCGAATAGATGCCGGCCTGCGTCTCCTTGTCGGCCTTCATGTAGCGCACGATCAGGTTGAGGTCGGTCGTTTCGGAGGGCTGCCACGCGAGTTGTCCGCGCAGCGCGTAATGGTCGTTGCCGGCACGGTCGCCGACCCCCGCCACGACTGACTCCATGTAGCCGTCGTCGGTGTTGCTGATGCCGGCGAGTCGTGCCTGCACCGTCTCCGTGAGCGGTCCGGAAACCGCGCCTTCGACGATGAACTGGCCATAGCTGCCGACCGTCGCGGTCGCGTAACCCTCGGGGTCCTTCGAAGGCCGGTTCGAGACGAACTGGATCGCGCCGCCCGTCGCGTTGCGGCCGAACAGCGTCCCTTGCGGACCTCGCAGCACCTCGACGCGCGCCAGGTCGAACACGGGGAAGCTCGCGACGTTGATGGAACTCGCGTAGCTGTCGTCCTGGTACACCGCGACCGGCGGTTCCTGCTGGTCGCCGTAGTCGTTCTGCGACACGCCACGGATGTTGAACACGACCTGCGACGACGAGTACGCGTTCATCTTGAGACTCGGCACGGCCCGCGTGATGTCGGTGGCGGTCGTGATGTTGAGGTCGGTCAGCATCTCGTTGCCGAGCGCCGTGACCGCGATCCCCACGTCCTGCAGCCGCTCCTCGCGTCGCTGGGCGGTGACGACGATCTCCTCGAGGCGCGACTCGGTGCCGGCGGGTTGTTGGGCCTGCAGCGGCACGGGCGCGCCGACCGCAAGCGCGACCACCGTTCCCAGGAGCGACTTCGACGCATGCATCGAACGACGACGAACTGGCATTGACGGACTCCTCGGCTCGTTGTTCGTTGGTATCGATCAGCCGTGGGCGCGCGCGCGAGCATCGCTCGTCGCGAGCGCCCGGATCACCTCGGCCGGGCCGCAGACGCCCTGCACCGCCCCGCCCTCGGCGAGCAGCACGGGGTGACCGGCCCGGCACCACTGGATCAGCTGGCGCAGGGGCGTGCCGACGTCCGCGACCAGCAAGCCTGGCCCTTCGGCCGGCGTGGTCCGGAGCTCGAGCGGCGCCCCGCCGCAGCTGGCGCTCACGGGCCTGCCCTGGTCGTCGATCGCGACCGCGTAGTGCCGCGCGGCGTCGAGGAAGCGCGTCTGGCCGTCCGTCGGCAATTCCGACCACGGCCGCATGGCCATCCGGCCGTTCAGCACGGACAGCGGATTCATGTGCTGCACGAACTCGCCCACGTACGCACTCGCGGGGCGCAGCACGATGTCCTCGGACGTTCCCGTCTGGACGATGCGGCCCCCTTCGAGCACCGACGTCTGGTTGCCGAGCTTCAGCGCCTCGTCGAGGTCGTGCGTGACGAACAGGATGGTCTTGCGCACGCGGGACTGCAGCGCGAGCAGTTCGTCCTGCAGCTTGGTCCGGATCAGCGGATCGAGCGCCGAGAACGGCTCGTCCATCAGCAGGATCGCGGCATCGGTGGCAAAGGCCCGGGCGAGGCCGACGCGTTGCTGCATGCCGCCGGAGAGTTCGTGGGCGTAACGATCGGCCCAGCGTGAAAGGCCCACGAGCTCGAGTTTCTCGTCGATGATCTTCTTGCGCGTCGCCGCCGAATCCCCTCGCAGTTCGAGGCCGAGGCCGACGTTCTCGCGGACCGTGCGCCACGGCAGCAGGCCGAACTGCTGGAAAATCATCGCGATGCTGGTGCGGCGCAGTTTGCGCAGCGTCGCCGCGTCGCACCTCGCCACGTCGACGTGCTTTTCGCCGTCGTGCACGAGCACGCGGCCGCGCGTGACGCGGTTGAGGCCGTTGGCCGCGCGCAGCAGCGTCGACTTGCCCGAACCCGACAGTCCCATGAGCACCGAGATCTGTCCACGCTGCACCGCGAGGCTCGCGCCACTGACACCGACCACGACGCCGGTGGACGTCTCGATCTGGGTGCGGTCCTGGCCCTGGTCGAGCAACGCGAGCGCGGACCGCAAGGCGGCGTCGCGCCGCCGCCCCGTGCCCGGCGCGAACAGGATGTCCACCGTGTCGAATTCGAGCGCGGCGCTCATTCCTGGTCCTTTCGCTCGGGTGGCCGGCTGATGCGGTCGAGCATGATCGCGAGCAGCACGATCGCGATGCCCGATTCGAAGCCCATGCCCACCTGCACGGAGTTGAGCGAACGCACGACCGGCACGCCGAGACCGCCCGCGCCGACGAGCGCGGCGATCACGACCATCGACAGGCTCAACATGATGCACTGGGTGATGCCCGCGAGGATCATCGGCCCGGCGCTCGGCAGTTCGACCTTGAGCAGCAGCTGCAGCGGTGTCGCGCCGAAGGCCTGGCCGGCTTCGCGCAACGTCTTCGGCACCGAGACGATGCCGAGCTGGGTCAGCCGGATCGGCGCCGGGAGCGCGAAGATGATCGTCGAGATCAGTCCCGGCACGATGCCGAGCCCGAACAACACGAGCGTCGGCGTGAGGTACACGAACGTCGGCAGGGTCTGCATCAGGTCCAGCACCGGCCGCATCGCCGCGTACACGGCGGGCCGCTTGGCGCCCCAGATGCCGAGTGGCACGCCCAGCGCGGTCGCGATGATCGCGGCGACGAGCACCAGCGTCAACGTTTCGAGCGTCGCTTGCCAGTAACCCTGGTTCATGATGAAGAGCAGGCTGAGCACGACGAACACGACGAGGCCCAAGGACCGTCGCACCAGGTAGGCGAGCGCGGCGATCAGGCCGATCAGCACCGGCGCTGGCACCGCCGTGAGCGTCGTCGCGACGAACCGGGTCGACACGGTCAGGAAGCCGGCGACGGCATCGAAGAACCCGCGCAGGTCGCGCTTGGTCCACTCGACGGCCTCGGTTGCCCAGTCACCGACGGGAATCTTGTGCGCCGTGACCCACTGCTCGAACGCCGACAGGCGACTCGCACGTTCCGTCCTGCGAAACACCTCGATCGCCGGGCGGCCGTCGAACGTAGAGACGCCGTCGAGCCAGCGGTCGAGTTCGGGCGGACGGCGTCGGACCCACTCGAGCGCGAGCGCGTCGGCGGAGACCGTGCCGGAGAGGATCCGGTCCATCAGCTCGTTCTCGAGCTCGACCGTGAAATCGAGGTTCTGGAGCAGTCGACCGACGTTCGGGCACTCCTGCAGGTAGCCCTTGCGAACGACCGTGTTGACGGTCGCGGCGCCGAAGTCCGGCCCGAAATACTCGTCGCCGCCCGTGAGGTAGCGCACGTCGTAATGCGTGTTCATCGGGTGCGGCGCCCACGCAAGAAATACGACCGGCTGCCGCGTGCGCACCGCGCGCTCGACCTGCGCCAGCATGCCCTGCTCGCTCGATTCGACGAGTCTGAAGCCACCGAGCCCGAACTCGTTCTTGCGGATCATCTCGAGCACGAGGCCGTTGCCGTCGTTGCCGGGCTC
>JAJTCR010000153.1 GCA_021325695.1 Steroidobacteraceae bacterium
CAATGCTGGCGCAGGTCCGCGACGTCATGGACAAGGCGAGCCTCGCGGTGCAGTACGTGTTCCTGTTCACGCTGGCGGCGGGGCTGATGGTGCTGCTCGCGGCCGTGCAGGCGACGCGCGACGAGCGTCGCTACGAAAGCGCGATGCTGCGGACGCTCGGCGCGACGCGCGGCGTCGTGTTCCAGGGCGTGGCCGCCGAGTTCGTCGTGCTGGGCGCGCTGGCGGGGTTGCTCGCGGCGGGCGGTGCGACGGCGGTCGGCTGGCTGCTCGCGCGGCGGGTCTTCGACCTCGAGTATTCGCCGGACCCGTGGATCTGGGTCATCGGCGTGCTGGGCGGCGCATCGCTCGTGGGGGCGGCAGGCCTGCTCGCGGCGCGCTCGGTCGTGTCGCATCCGCCGATGCAGGCCTTGCGCGCCGGCATCTGAAACGACTCAACGCGGCGGCGACACCACCAGCCGCACCCAGCCGACGTCGACGCGCTGGCCGCGCCACGTGTAGCCCTGCAAGCGGATCCGGTACTCGCCCGGCCCGAATGCCGAGCTGTTGAGCGCGAGCCGGAGGTCGCGGTTCGAATCGGGCGTCATGCGCTCGATCACCATGACGCGGCCGTGATCGACCTTGTCGACGACCAGTGCGAACGCCGGGTATTGGACCTGGCGGACCGGGAACTGCAGCTCGACGAGCTGCGGAGGCTCCGGCCACGCGAGCGTGGCGTCCGCACCCGCCGACCAGCTGCGCGGATTCGGCGTGATCCGCAGCGCTCGCTCGCCGTTGATGGCCCGCAGGGTGAGCGTCCGTACACGTGACTCGGCCGCTTCGGCCGCGTCGCGGTCACCGCGAGCGTTCCAGAGCACCACACCCATCGTGGCGGTGAGCAGCCCGCACAGCGCGAGCAGGCCGAACACGGCCGCGCGAGTCTGCCACCAGCGCAACGGCTCGATCTCGTCGAACGTGTCGCCGCCGTCGGAGCCGGCGGGGCGCAATTCGTGCGACTGGGGCGGCGGCAATTCCAGCTCGGCCTGGACGAGGTAACGACGCCAACGGGGTGGCGGTTTGCGGACTCTGGTCTTGCTGCTGCTCCGGGTGCCCTTGCCGCTTGCGCTCATCCGCTCGGTGCCTTCGGCCTGCGTGTGGGGTGTGTCCTGGGCATGCGTTCGAACTCGAACGGATCCGGCTCGCCGGCGAACAGTCGGGCCGAGGCCCGGAGCTCCCGGTCGCGGATCGTCTGCAGGAACTCCCCGGCGCCGTGCATCGCCTCGAAGGCGACGAGCCCGCGCTCGAGGAACTCCTGCAGCAGGCCGAATCCTGCCGCGTGAGCGGGTGCCCGCGCCAGCCTGACGAGGCCCCGGACGATCGGTTTGCGAACCACCCCGTCGAGGTACGCCCCGACCTCGGACGTCAGCTCGATCTGCCGTCGGCGTTCCGCCTCGCGCCCGGCCGCACGATACGCTTCGGCGTAGCGCCCGACCGTGATCGGCGCGTCGGGCAGTGCGCGAACCGTCGCGGCGTCGAGTTCCTGCGACAGCGTTTCGAGCTGGATCGCCAGGCACAGCGCCTGCAGGCCTTCGCGGGGCAGCAGGCGTTCCATCGCGGTCTGGACCTTGATCAGGTCGGAGTCCCGGCGGCGCGCGTCGCCGGCGCCGTACAACTCATTGAAGAAAAACTCGATCGCGAGCCGGTAGCGGGGATTCGCGTGCAGGTCCTCGTGCGAGCGCAGCAGGCGCTTCGATTGCCATTTCTGCAGTCGCCGCAGCCGCTTGGCGAGTTTCGGGTCCGCCGCGAACACGTCGCGCTGCGCGGCGTTGCGCTCGAGCAGGCGCCCGAGCGTGCCACGTTCGGACGGGGCCGCCCCGATCTCGATGCCGAGTAGCTTCAAGCGTCAGGCCCTGCCGAGCGCGATCGCGTGCTCGAGCCGGTCGAGCGCGAGGTGCAACGGGCCCACCATCGGCAGTTGCCGGCGTTTGCGCTGGTCGACGGCGAGCGCGAACGTGCGGGTGCGGTCGTGCAGCACGTCGAGGCGCAGCCGCACGTCGTGCCTGCGCAGCATCGGCCCTAGGGCGGCCGCGTGGCGCCGCAGGTCCGCCCGCGTGCGTTGGTACGCATGCTCGGCCAGGTCCTCGCGGTCCGAGTACCGGAACACGTTCTGGAAAAACAGGCTCGCATCCCCGCGATCCGGTTCGAACAGCAGCACGTCGGCCCTGGCGTAACGCCGTCGATAGTCGCGCATGCCGACCCGCATGCGCGACTGAATCAGCGAGCGGAACGTCTGGCTCAGGACGGTCGGCAGTCCGCCGGTCGTCAGTTCGTGCTCCGGCGGCGAGTCGCCGTCCGTCGAGCGCGGCGCACTCGACGCGTCGAACGCCACCAGCGGGTTCACGCAGATCACGAGATCGGCACCCGCGTCGAGCAGCACGGACGCGTGCATCGTCTTGACGAGCGCGCCGTCCGCGTACACGCGGTCGTCGATCGTGACTGGCGGGTACAGGCCCGGCAGCGCGGTGCTCGCTTGGATCGCGCGCGAAATCGGCACGTGGTCCAGTCCAGCCTCACCGAAGCGGACCGCGTGTCCCGTGTTGAGCTCGGTCGCCATCACGTAGAGGCGGCATCCGAGCTCGCGGAAATCGTTGGTGCGGCCGCCTTGCGCAAACAGCCGCGCGAGCAGCCGCTCGAGCGGGCGGTTGTCGCAGACGCCGGTCGGCAGCAACCGGCCGAGCGGATCGATCACCTCCGCCCAGTCGCGGCCGGGGTTGCGCAGGTACTCACGCGCAATGTTGGCGAACTGCGCCGGCGCGTCGGCGAGCCTGCGCAGGTACTCCCCGACGGCCGGCATCAGGAACCACGCCGGCGAGAACCGGAGCTCGCTCGACTCGTTCTGGATGAACACGAGGCCCATGTCCGCCGTGTCGAAGCCGTTGGCGAGCCCTGCGGCGATCATCGCGCCGGAGCTCACGCCGACGTACATGTCGAGTTCCGTCAGCTCGAATCCTTCGAGCGTCTCCTCGATCGCGTGCAGGCAGCCGACTTCGTAGAACGCACCGAGCGGGCCACCACCCGCGAGCGCGAGCCCGAACCGCCGACGGCTCGGTCCGTTTACACGGGCCGTGGCTGATTGCAGGTCGAGCATCGTTGGCGCTCGTGCACTCGACCACGCTGCGAGTTCACTCGCCCGCGCCCCGTCTCCGCGCTGACTTCCTGCGCCCGCGTTGGGTGGCGGTACGGCGCTCGCGCGCCGTGGTCTTGCGCGAGGGCTCGCGCGCAGCGATTCCCTTGACGTTCTCGTTGAGCTCCGCGACGCGGCGGGTCAAGACACGGATCTCGTCCGCGGTCGGCACGCCGATCTGGTGCATCGCACGCTGCACGCGACTCTGGAACAGCGACTCGAGGTTGTCCCAGGTTTCCTGGGCCTGGCTGCGCGCACCACCCACGCGCGAATGCAGCGTGCCCTGCGCGGTCTCGAGCGCATCGCGAACCAGGCGTTGCGCCGTGGAACGGGACTGGTTCAGCAGTCGCAACCCTTCGAACACCGCTTCGCTGAACGCCGACGGGCCTTCCTTCTGTGCACGCGCGATCGCACCGATGCCGGCGAGCCAGACCTGCTGCATGCCGTGCAGCAGCTGCGCCTGGGTCGATTGCGCCTCGTCCGCGGCGTCTGGTGCGCGCGTCCGCTGTCGCGGCGAGGCGCTGGAACTCGCGCGATCACCGGTCTGCTTGCGGGCGCGTTGTCGAGGACGGCGGGTGTCGCGGTTGGGCATGGCAGGTCTCCGGGCGCGTCGGCCGTGGGCGTATTCTGCGGGATGCTAGGGCTTTGCTGCAGTGTGTCAATCCGAGGGCTAGGTACTTGCCGTAGTGGGTTTCGCCAGACGCGGGTTCCGCGGGCGCGCCGGCCTCGCGACGCCGATGGCCAGCGAAGTCGCCCTGCGGCACGGAAGTCGCGCCCGCAAGCGCGTTCCTTGCGCGAGAGTCTCACGTTGACGCGACTACGTACGACCCCTAACGTAACCCGGAAAGAACCGGGAGTGCTTCATGACCTACTTCGTGACCGGCGCGACCGGCTTCATCGGCCGCTTCCTGGTGCAGGCCCTCCTGCAGCACGGCAAGGGCACGGTCTACGTGCTCGTGCGACCGAAATCGGTAGGCAAGCTCGACGAGCTGCGACAGTTCTGGGGCAAGGACAGCACGCGACGGGTGGTGCCGATCAAGGGCGACCTCGGCCAGCCGAAGCTCGGCGTCGCGAAAGCCGACGTCACGCGGCTCAAGGGCAAGGTCAAGCACTTCTATCATCTCGGTGCGGTGTACGACATCGACGCCTCCGCCGAGGAGATGCACAAGGCGAACATCGTCGGCACGGAGGGCGCGCTCGCCGTGGCCGATGCGATCGGCGCGGGCTGCTTCCATCACGTGAGCTCGATCGCCGCGGCGGGCCTCTACCGCGGCACGTTCAGCGAGGACATGTTCGAGGAAGCCGAGGAGCTCGACCATCCCTATCACCGCACCAAGCACGACTCCGAGGCGAGGGTCCGCGCGAACGGTCGCGTGCCGTTCCGGGTCTATCGGCCTGGGATCGTGCTGGGCCACTCGCAGACCGGCGTGATCGACAAGATCGACGGTCCGTACTACTTCTTCAAGGCCCTGCAGCGCCTGCGCGAGTCGTGGCCGCGCTGGATCCCCCTCGTCGGCGTCGAAGGCGGCTACGTCAACGCGGTGCCGGTCGACTTCGTGGTCGAGGCGCTGGTGCACCTCTCGCACCTGCCGAAGCAGGACGGCGAATGCTTTCACCTGACGGACCCGAAGACGCGTCGCATGGGCGAAATCATCAACGTCTTCGCGCGCGCCGCGCACGCGCCGGAAATGGCGTTCCGGGTCGATCCCAAGATCTTCGACATGGTGCCCGAGCCGATCACCCAGTCGATCGGGCGCAGCCGGCCGGCGCAGAACGTGTTCAACCAGGTGCTGCGCGACCTGCAGGTGCCGCGCTCGGTCCTGCAGTTCATCAACTACCCGACGCGATTCGACTCGACGGCGACGCAGCGGTTGCTCGA
>JAJTCR010000154.1 GCA_021325695.1 Steroidobacteraceae bacterium
AGCAGAGCGCCGCACCTTCGGCCGAGCAGCCCACGATGCCGATGTGGAGAGGCATGAATCGATTATCCTTTCGCACCCGCGCTGGTCAATGCACCGCGGGGTCCTTCAGCGTCCAAGGATCGCCTCTGGAACCTACCGTGGAGCGCCTGGGTCACCTGAGCCGGCGCGCGAGGTCACCCTCTCTCGCAGACGCGAGAGAGGGTGGACCGGGATTTGGAACGATGTGTGCCCCCCAAGGGCGGGGGCCGGGTGGACAAATCTTCCTAGTGTCCCACGGCCGGGGTGGCCCCGCTTTGGCCCAGCACCAGCGCAGTGTGCCAATGGCGAATGACCTGCAGGTGCTGTTCCTCGTGCGCGAGCGCGTCGCGGAAATCGCGCGCCATCTCTTTCTGGTTCAGCGCGTCCGCAAGTTGCGCCAGCAGGTCCCAGCTCGCAACGTCGGTCAGTTCGGCGGTGAGCACCGCCGCGACACACTGCGCAATACTGGTGCGCGGATCCGTGACGGTCTGGATCAATCCCGTCGACATCATGCCGACGGCGTCGGCGGAGGGCGTCTGCGCGGTGGGATCACCGCCGAGCTGCTGGATCGCTGCGGAGACGAGCCTGAAGTGATCGGCTTCCTGATTGCGAAACGTGGTCAGCGTCGCCTCCGTGACGGGCGTCTGATCGCGCTTCGTGCGACTCGACTTCTGGTTGCCGAATTCGGCGCGGTACTTGGTCAGCAGTGCGTCGTACAGCCGCGTGCCGCCACGTTCATAGGCCGCGCGCTCGGACAGCTTGTCCATGAACACCTGCAGGCGTTCGCCCTTGACCAGTTTCGCGGCGCTCTTCGCCACGCCGACCGGCGTGACGGGTGCGGGGACCGTGCCGAGTGCCTCTGCCTCGGCGATGTACTCCGCGCGGGTTTCCGCGAGGCCGCCTCGCAAGGGGTCCGGCGGGAGCGACTCCGCGAACTGTCCGCCCCCTGCCTCCAGCAGGTCCTGTGAATCCGCCGGCGACATCTGCATGCCTGTCCGGTTCCTGAGCGAAATGCTCGTCGCGTCTTTCATACGTGTTCTCCCCGCCACGGTCAGGCGGCCTTGTGGAAGCGGTTGAGTTCCGTGCCGGGCGCCCAGCGATAGCCCTCGGCCACGCGCTCGCTCGGCGAACCGTCCGCGTTGACGATTTCACGGTAGGCGATCGACGCTTCGGATTCGTCCTCGAGCGCCACGATCTCCTCGCCGTCCGCGCGCAGGTCGACCTCGTTGGCAAGTGTCTCGCGCACGAATTCGCGGTTGCTCTCGTACGGGAACGGCTCGGGCAGCTCGGCTTCGAAGATTTCCTCGACCCCACGCCCTTCGATCTTCTCGAACAGCCGTGCCACGGCATGGAACTGGCCCAGCTCGTAGTCGCACATGCGTTCCCAGATCTGCTTGATGCGCGGATTGGTCTCCTGCTGCGCGCAGCCGTAATAGTTGTAGGCCTCGTTCGCCTCGTGGAGCAGCCAGTCCTCCAGCAGCGGCGTGGTCGGGTCGAGCAGCGATTCGTACTGCGTCACGTGCTGCTCCTCGATCGACGCGATTTCCGCGTAGAGCTGCCGCGCGAGCGGGTCCGCGAAGGTCGGACCAATGTTCATGTAGTAGTCGTGCGTCTGGTGTTCACCCGCGGTGATCGTCAGGGCGTGCAGCTTGCTCAACGTTTCGGCCGCCAGCCGGTCGAACGGCCTGCGCACGTTGTCGACGGGACGGCGGTGCTCCACCACCGTGGGTCGGCCGGCCAGGATGTCGGTGTAGCACTGCAGGATGTTGTTGGCGTCCATCCCGTTCAGGCGGTCGAGCAATGCCGAGTAGCGGTAGAGGTGGTCGAAGTCCTCGAGCAGGCCGAAGCGAAGGTTCTGCGCGATGTACGGATCCGGTTCGCGGCGCGCGAGCGCGGCCGTGACCTCGATCGCAACCTGCTCGTACGCGATCGTGGTCTCGAGCGGAGAATGGTCCGCGCCGAGCAGCCAGTTGATCATCGTCGCCTGATGCTGTTCCACCCGGCGCGCTTCGGCCAGCGGAACACGCAGTTCGAGGTTGCGGCGAGCGGCGGCATGACCGAAGCGCAGCGCTTCGTTCTCGATGCCGTTCATGAGGATGATTCGGACCCGCGTGAATGCGTCGTCGTCGAGCTTGCTGATCGGCGCCTGCACGAGCTCGCGCCACGTGAATTGCTGGCGGTCGAGCGGCGTGCCTCGATTTTCGAGAAGGTTCAGGGGCATCGTGGTCTCCTTTGAAGGGGGGCAGATGCTTGGGCGCGCGGCGAGATATGTCTGTGAGCGGTACCCCGCCAACCGATGTGCGCGACGGCTGACTCGCAACGAGCCGTAAAGCGACGACGCGGCCTGGCCCTGGAGGCGTCGATCGGCCCCCGGGGCAGCCTGACCACCGCCACGGATGCCTACAAGTTCCCGCGTGAAGGACACCGAAGCCGGAGTCTCGACGCAACGCACAAGCAACGGGGGTTCGTCAGCAGGCCCCTGCGATCAACGTCTGGGCGCGCCGCTGGAGAAGCTCGGCTCGGGTTCCAGGCGCGACAGCAGTCGTCACTTCTCGCGCGACAGGAAGCCCGCGACCGCCGCGTTCGCATGACCATGACCCATGCCATGACTGGCCTTGAGGTACGCGACCATTTCCATGTGCTTCATGCCGCCGAGCTTCGCGAGAGCCGAGAACCAGTAATCCATCGGTCGTCCATACTTCTTTTCGATCGAGGGAAAGTACGACGCCGGCCCCTTGACTCGACCGTTCTCCATGTTGGATCTCCTGAAGGATCGCTTCCGGGTGAGTCACACGCGGGCAGGCCGGAGCGGCACCAGCCTTCGCAACGCCGGCTCTTCGAGCAGAATCGCGCCCCACATCAGCGCACCGAGATACACGCCGAACAGCGTGTGGCTGAACACCGGGCTCGCGGCCCGCAGGTGAACCGCGACGGCGCCGCCCAGGAACGCGGTCATCAGCAACGCACCGAGTATGCGCGTGCGTGGCACGAGCACCATGACGAGGCAGGACAGTTCCAGCAACCCGATCGGCACCACCAGGTTCGCCGACCAGCCGAGGCGGACGAGTGCCTCGGTCGCGACGCCTGCACTCGCGAGCTTCGGACCGATCGAGGCCACCAGCAGGAACAGTGCGAACGCGAGCAGCATCGTGCGGCGCGCGAGCAGCAGAGTCGTCGCAGCCATCGTGGGCCCTCCGTCGTGAACGGCGACTCCGGCGCAGTGCCACGCGGCTGCCCGCGGAATCGCACAGTAGTGTCCAGAAAATGACATACTATCTCGAGATCAAGATACTAACCGCGGAGATCTCTTGATGTCAAGACATCGGTCGAACGACGAGTCGCTGCTGGATCACGTCGAGCGTCGACGCCGGCAGTGGTCACGGGAGTTGCCGGACGTCGACACGGTCGGCATGGCCGTACTCGGCCGCTTGCGGTGGATCACGTTGCAGGTTCGACCGGCGATCGAGCGGGTGTTCGAGCGACACGGTCTCGACACCGGCGAGTTCGACGTGCTGGCGACCCTGCTGCGCTCCGGCCCGCCTTACCGACTGCGCCCTACCGAACTCTACAAGTCCCTGATGATCTCGTCCGGTGGCCTGACGGATCGACTCACGCGCCTCGAGACCGCCGGCCTCGTCCGCCGCATCCCGAGCGAGTCCGACGCACGCAGCCTGCTGGTCGAACTGACGTCGGCGGGGCGAAAGCGCACCGAGATCGCGTTCCGCGAGGACATGGCGGTCGAAAAATCCTTGCTCGCCGCGCTGACCGCCGAGGAACGGGAGCAGCTTGGGCGACTGCTCGCCCGCCTCGCGGCGCACGTCACCGCACGCGGGGAGTCCTGAAGTCGCGTCGACGGGCGCGGCGCGGCTCACACCGCAGCATTCGAAACTCCTCAACCGACGAACCGCCGGCGGTACTCGAACGGAGTGATACCGAGCGCGTCGCGAAAAGCGCGGGACATCGCTTGCTCGTCGGGAAAGCCGCACTCGCGCGCCACCTGCTTCATGCGCGTGGCGCCGTCCTCGAAGCGCTTGCGTGCCCGCTCGACGCGTGCGCGACGAACGTACGCCGCCGGCGTCGTGCCGAAGCGTTCATTGAATCGCCGCGCGAAGTGCCGTGCACTCATGCCAGCACGGTCGGCGAGCCGGTCGACCGACAGGCCATGCTCGTCGAGGTGTTCCAGGATCCACAACTCCAGCCGGCCGAGCGTGTCGTCCGCCTGCTGTGCCTGCAGCAGTCGGCTGAACTGCGACTGGCCGCCCGGTCGCCGCAAGAACATCACCAGTTCCTGGGCGACCGCGAGCGCCACCGTGCGGCCCCAGTCCTCCTCGATCATCCCGAGCGCCATGTCCATGCCGGCGGTGACGCCCGCCGACGTGTAGACGTTGCCGGCGCGCAGGTACAACGCGTCGGAGTCGACCTGGGCCGTCGGACACTGCCGCGACAGTCGCTCGCAATAGGCCCAGTGGGTGGTCGCGGGACGCCCTTCGAGCAACCCGGCCGCGCCGAGCACGAGCGCACCGGTGCAGATGGAGCCCAGCCGCGGAACGCGACCCGCCTGTTCTCGCAGCCAATTGAGCAACTCGAGATCCTGCATCGCCGCGACGTACCCCACACCGCCGGTCACCAGCAGCGTGTCGATGTCTTCGTCGATCAGGTCGTGCCACGTGCGTGACACGTGCAGCGCCAGGCCGCCGGAGGTTCTGAGTGGCCCGGGAGCCTTCGCGACCAATTCGATCGAGTAGCGATCATCGGTCGATGCCAGGCCGTGATCGAACAACCAGCGACTGCTGCGTGCGAACACTTCGAGCGGACCTGTGATGTCGAGCACCTGTGCGTCCGGGTAACCGACCATCACGACCTTGCGCGCCGCGCGATCGCGGCGAGGACGTGGCGGGCGAGGCCGGCCGGGAGCTCTGCGGGTGGTGCGCGCATTCATGGCCGAAAATGATAATGAAATGTCGTTCCTGCCGTGCAGTCGTGGCGCACC
>JAJTCR010000503.1 GCA_021325695.1 Steroidobacteraceae bacterium
ACGTCGGGATGGGCCGCGAGCCGTGCGCCGACCCCGGCACCATCGCCGTGCACGAGATTGAACACGCCTCGTGGCACGCCTGCGGTATGCAGCACCTCCGCCCAGATCGTCGCGCTGAACGGCGCGTACTCCGAGGGCTTCAGCACCATCGTGCACCCGGCCGCGAGCGCAGGCACCACCTTGGCGGCGACCTGGTTGATCGGCCAGTTCCAGGGCGTGATCAGCGCGCAGACCCCCACGGGCTCGTAGGCGATCCAGTGCTTGTCGTGCCGTTCCTCGAACTCGAACCTGCCGAGGACCTCGATCATGGCCGCGAGGTGACCGATGCCGACCTGCGCCTGCGCGCCGCGCGCCAGCGTGATGGGCGCGCCCATCTCCGCCGATATCGCGGCGGCGACGTCGTCGATGCGCGCCTGGTATTCCGCGAGGATGCGCTGCAGCAGCGCGCGCCGTTCCTCACGCGTCGTGCGCGAGAAATCCTCGAACGAAGCGCGCGCGGCCACAACGGCCCGGTCGACGTCGGCGGCGGAGCCGAGGTGCACGAGGCCGGACACCTCTTCCGTCGCCGGGTTGACCGTTTCGAAGACACGAGGCGAGACGGGGCCGACCCAGCGACCGTCGATGTAGAACTGGCGGCATTCGAATCGCTTCATGGGGCCACGACCAGGAGTTGGAACCGCTTGGCGGGTTTGCTCGCCGCCTGCTCATTCTGCGCGGTGTTCGTCGCCAGATAAACCCGCCCCGGATCGCTCAATCGAGCGAGCGCGCCACCCGGAACCCGAGCGTGGCGTACCGCTGGTCGAGCGGGCCTCGCAGCCGATAGCCGGGACGCAGCAGCCAGGCGGCGTCGCCGTAGCCGCCACCGCGAACGACGCGCCGCGACGGGGCCGAGCAGTCGCTCACGCGCGCGCCACCGTTCGCAGGCGCGCCGGCGTAACTCTCGTGGTAACAGTCCTCGAGCCACTCCCAGACGTTGCCGAGCACGTCGTGCAGGCCGAGCGCGTCGGCCGGGAAGCTGCCGGCCGGCGCGGTGTGCAGCCATCGGTCGCGGCCTTGCCGCAGACCTGCGCAACACGTCTGCGCACCGTAGTTGGCAGCGTCGTGGCTCGGCGACTCTGCGAGGCCGCCACGCCGGGCCACGTACTCCCATTCGGCTTCACTCGGCAACCGGTACGGATGGCCGGTGGTCTTCGCGAGCCAATCGACGTAGGCGCGCGCGGCGAGCCAGTTCACACAGACGACCGCCTCGTCGCCGCCCTGTTCGAAACCGGGCTGCGACCAGCCGTGGCCAGCGNTCCTCGTCGACGAGCACGTTGCAGTCCGCGCCCGGGTCGAAGCCCGTCGCGGCGATGAAGCGCGCGAACTCGTCGCGCGTCACTTCGTGGACACCCAGTGCGAAAGGCTGCGCGAACGTCACACGGTGCCGCGGCGTTTCGTCGCCGTTGCCCTCGGTCGCGGCGACCGATCCCATCTCGAAACTGCCCGCGGGCACGACCACCATCTGCGGGCACTGCGGACAATCGCGAAACGTCTGGCCGGGCGCGCGTTCCGCCGCGAGCGCTCCGGTCGCGATTACGGTGGCGACCATGCCGCCGATGCGTGCCCATGCGTTCATTCAGAAGGCCTCCGCGACGGCGTTGAAGAAATCATTGTCGGCGATCACTTCCGCGCCCTTGGGCTTCGCCCGCGCGCTCCAGACCACGATCGCGAGTTGCCGGGCCGGATTGACGTAGATGTACTGGCCGAAGATGCCGCGCGCGCTGTAGGCCCCTGCCTCGTACGTGCCGTCACGCGCGGCCACCGGCCACCACATGAAGCCGTAGTCGACGGACTTCCCGCCGATGACACACGGACCGCGCGCCTGCGCCATCCAGCCCGCAGGCAACACGGCCGTGCCATCGACGACACCGTCCTCCAGCAGGAACAGCGCAAAGCGACCATAGTCGCGCAGCGTGGCGCCGAGCCCGCTGCCCGCGACTTCGAGTCCGTCTGGCGATTCGAGCCACCAGGTCGCGTCCGATTCCATGCCGGCACGCGCCCAGATCCGCTCCGACAGATACTCGGACACCGGTCGTCCGACCGCCTCGCGCAGCAGCGCGCCCACGATGTGGGTCTCGCCGGTGCTGTAGTTCCACACCGTCCCGGGCGGCGCCGCGCGAGGTTGCCGTGCAACGTACCGCAGGATCGAGCCCGGGTGCTGCTGGAACTGCAGCTCGAGCATGTGACGCCGCTCGGACCGCTCGTCCGTGTGCGTATCGTCCCAGCGCACGCCCGAGCTCATCTGCATCAGGTGCCGGATGGATACGCCGTCATAGCTGCTGCCGATCAGCTCCGGCACGTAGCTCGAAACCAGGTCGTCGATACTGCCGATGCAGCCGTCCTGCACGGCCGCGCCGACGAGCGTGGTGCTGACGGACTTGGCAACCGACATCGACAGCCAGCGCGTGGCCGCGGTATTGCCGAACTGGTACTGCTCCAGCGCGACGCGACCCTCGTGCAGCACGAGCAGGCCCGCGACCCGGTTGCGCGAGACGTAGTCGACGATGTCATACGCGGAGCCGTTCGAGTGGATGCAGAGATCGTCGCGCAGCGGTGCGCCGGGCGGCAGCTCACGCACCGCGCGGCCGCGGGCCACACGACGTGACGGAAATCCGCGCGCGGGGTGGCGAAACACGTCGACCAGTGCATCCGGCAGCAGCTGGCCGGCGTACGCCCGACGGATCGCGTCGACCGCGTCGTCCTGCGCACGTGCGTCCGTGGATCCCTGCAGTTC
>JAJTCR010000155.1 GCA_021325695.1 Steroidobacteraceae bacterium
GCGGCATTTGCGGTGGCGCACATACCCGAGGTGGACGGCGACCTGACCGGCCTCGTCGGCAGCCCGGACCTCTCGGTGTGGGTCGCCGTGCTGCTGATCCAGTCGATCCCGTATCTCGCGGCGGTCGTGCTGTCGATCGTAAGCTGCCTGGAGCTGCCTGGCACCTGGATCGGTGAAGCGGAGGCGGGCGTGACCGCACCTTCCACGATGCTCGAGCCACTGCCGGCGGACAACAATGGCGGGGCCCTCCCCGTCTCCGCCAAGCTCGACTCCGTGAAGTAACCGCACTGCAGGGGTCGCCGCGGTACGATGACGACGCCGCAAGGGCGCGGCTTACATCATCGTCGAAATGGCGCGACACATCCTCCGTCGCTGCACGGGCGGACGAACGCGGAAGACGACGCTGGGCACGCAGATTCCGGGACTCGCGGGACGCACGCGCGACGATTTCGCGCGACGCTGGCGGCTCGTGTTCGCGTGGCAGGTGGTCGTCCAGCTGATCGGCGCAGCCGCGGTCGTTCCACTGGCGGGCTGGCTGCTCAATCGCATCGTTGCCCGCGCGGGCTCTCCCGTAATCAGCAACTTCGACCTGGCGAGGTTCGTCCTCTCGCCGTGGGGCGCGGTCTTCGTGCTCGTGGCGCTGGTCGCGTCGGTGGCCTTCCACACCACGCAGTTCGCCGGCTACACCTGGATCGCGGGCCACGCCATCGCCCGCCGGCCGCTCACGCTCTGGAACACGGTGGGCTCGGTCTGGGCACGCATCGGACTGCTGGTCGAAATCGGGCTGCGCATGTTCGCGCGCATGCTGCTGATCGCATTGCCCTTCGTCGCGCTCGGCGGCCTGCTCTGGTTCACCACGCTGCGCGGGCACGATGTCAACTATCTGCTCGCGGAGCGGCCGCCCGAGTGGAGACGGGCGGTGTTCGCCGCCGGCGTGCTGGGCTCGCTCTACGCCTTCCTCGTGCTGCGCCAGTTCGCGTACTGGATCTTCACGATGCCGCTCGCGATGTTCGGCGAGCGTGCGACGGCGCACGTGGTGCTGGCCACGAGCGAACGCATGCTCCAGGGTCGGTTGCTGCGGACGATCGCGCCGCTGGTCGGCTGGTGGGTAGGCCTCAGCGTCGGCGCGGCCGCCCTGTTCTGGCTCGGACGCCGCATGACGGACCTTGCGCTCACCTGGGCCGGCATGGAGGTTCACCGGGTGCTGCCGCTGGTCGCAGTGTTCCTGGCCGTGAGCTTCGTGTTCGGCTTCGTCTATTCGACCCTGCAGTTCGCGGGGCACCAGTTCCTGATCACCCGGACCTACGCGGAACGAACGCACGGCACGCTGGCGTTGCCGGCGGCGCTGGACGACCACGCCGAGCGGATCGGGCGGCGCCAGGGCAAGGCCGTGACGGTGGCGCTGGTCGGCGCCACCGTGCTGGCGCTCGGGATCGGCGGCGTGCTGCTCGGCAAGCTCGATCTCCGCGGCGACGTCGACGTCACGGCGCACCGTGGCGCGTCGCTGCATGCACCCGAGAACACGCTGGCCGCATTTCGCGACGCGCTCGCGGCCGGCGCGGACTGCGTCGAACTCGACGTGCAGCGCACCCGCGATGGTCACGTCGTCGTGATCCACGACGGCGACCTGATGCGGGTCGGTGGCGACCCCCGCAGGGTCCGCGATTTGACGCTGGCGGAGTTGCAGGCGATCGACGTCGGCGCCCGCCACGGATCGCAGTTCGCCGGCGAGCGCGTGCCGACGCTGCAGGAAGTCATCGAGTCCTCCCGCGGCCGACTCCGGCTCAACGTGGAGCTCAAGTACAACGTCGCCGATCGCGGTCTCGCGCCGGCGGTCGTGGAGCTGTTGCGTCGCGAACGAATGGTCGCCGACTCGGTGATCACCTCGCTCGACCACGCAGCCCTGCGCCAGGTCGAGCGGCTCGCGCCGGAGATCGCCACGGGCCTGATCGTCACGGCCGCCGTCGGCAACGTCGTGCGGGCGGACACCGACTTCGTGAGCCTCAGCTCGGCGCGCGCGCAGTCGGCGCTCGTGCGACGCCTGCACGCGGCGGGCAAGACCGTGCACGTCTGGACCGTCAACGACGCGGAGGTCATGTTGCGCATGATCGAGAGGGGCGTGGACAACGTCATCACGGACGATCCGGCGCGGCTCGTCCGGCTCCTGCGCCAGCGCAACGCTCTCTCGACCGCCGAAAAGCTGGGCCTCGGGCTGCGCGTGCTGTTCATCGAGGCACCGTCGGAACTGGCAGACGAGCGCGCGGTCCCTGCGCTATGACCGATCGGCCTGCAGCAGACGACTTCGCGGCGCCCTACCTCGTGGCGGGCGCGTTCGACGGCCCGATCGACGTGGTCGGCGACGTCCACGGCGAGATCGACGCGCTCGAGGATTTGCTTCGCGTGCTCGGCTATGCCGGCCGTGGCGAGCACCCGCAAGCACGGCGGCTCGTGTTCATCGGCGACCTGTGCGACCGCGGACCCGACAGTCCCGCCGTGATCCGGCGTGTGCGCGAAATGGTCGCCGAGGGCACGGCGCAGTGCCTGCTCGGCAACCACGAACTCAACGCGCTCCGCGGCGTCCGCAAGGAAGCCAACGGCTGGTTCTTCGACCACGACCACGACCGTCAACGCGGCCTGTACGTCGAGTCGCGACCGCTTGGAGATGACACCGCGCGCCGCGAGGTACTGAGCTTTTTCTCGCGCCTGCCGCTGGTGCTCGAGCGCGCCGACCTGCGCCTCGTCCACGCCTGCTGGGACGACGAGCGCATCGAGGAGTTGCGGACCACGCATGGCCGCGCGAGCGCCGTCGAGTTGTACCGCCTCTACGCACGGCGCTCGGACGAACGTGCGCGGGCGCTCGGCCGCGTCGAGGAGGTGCAGCAACTGCTCGATCTGTACGGCGCTCGTCTGCGCGATCCCACGGCGTCGGTGCCGATGCTGGAGGCGCTGGCGGAGCACGACGTCGACTACCAGATGTCGAATCCGGTGCGCGTGCTGACCTCGGGCGTGGAGCACCGCGCGTCCGTGCCGTTCTACATGGCAGGCAAGTGGCGCATGGTGGAGCGCGGCGAGTGGTGGCGGTCGTATCGCGACACGATGCCGGTCGTGTTCGGCCACTACTGGCGCTGGCCGACACCCGGCACCGGTGAGCGCATGGGAGCCCACGCACGCGACCCGTTTCCGGATCGCGCGGCGCACGAATGGCTCGGCGCCGCCGACACCGCCTTCTGCAACGACTACTGTGTCGGCGCCCGTTTTGCCGAGCGCCTGGGCTGGCCCGGCGAGCCGTTCCGCAGCCGGCTGGCGGCCGTGCGCTGGCCCGAGCGCGAACTGTTGTTCGACGACGGGCGGGGGGCCCCGCTCGCGAGCCGCGATGCTCCGGCGGCGGCGCTCAGAACGTGAGGCTGAACCCGAGCTGCCCCTCGGTCTGGAAAAACGTACTGCCCGACGACCGGACGAGGCAGCTCGCCTGCTCCGCATTGCTGAGGCAGAAGAGGTCGGTGTCGGAGTCCACCAGTGTCAGGTAGCCGCGCAGGCCGAGCACGACGCTGAATCGTTCGCTGACGGGAAAGCGGAAACCGCCACCCAGGCTCCCCGAGAACTTGGTCTCCGAGTCGTAGTTGCCTCGCGTCGGCTCGAGGAACGTCGCACCGAGCGTGAACGACAGGTACGGCACGTAGAACTTGTCCTGGGGGAAGAACGCCGTGCCGCCGAGTTGCAGGTAGTCGATCCGCACGTCGACTCCGTCGACCGCAGGGTCGTCGGAATCGAAGCTCGTCTCCTGGGTCGAATAGAGCAGTTCGTAGAAACCGTTCTCGTGGGCGTACAGTCCGTCATCGAGACCGAAGCTCGCGCCGTTGTCGAGATCCACGGAGTCCTCGTCCCCGGTCTCCTCGTCCACGACGTCGAAGCCACCGCCTAGGCGACCGCCGACGAACGGCGTGACCTCGAAGCGTGGCGGCTCGGCCTGCGCCGCGGCGGCCAGCAACGTGAACACCAGCCCAAGGGCGCGCGCGGAAGTTGCCGAACTCGGTTTCATGAAGACTCCGTCGAAGGTCGAATATCGCATTCTAAGCTGCGGGCTTCGACCGGCGCTCGCAGCCCATGCGCCGGGCGGCCGGCTGATACACTTCCGTGACGGCCGCACGCTGGAGGCTTCATGAGCGACTTGCAGCACACGCTGGGCGAACTGCGCCGCGAGCTCAGGGACGCAGGGCAACTCGCGCCCGAGGATCGGGCGCTGCTCGAGTCGACGATGCACGACATACAGCACATCCTCAGCCGTGACGCGGCCGTCAAGTCCGAGGCCGAACCGGCGCCCGGGGAAGTGCTCGAAGGTGCCGCCGTGCGGCTCGAGGCGGAGCACCCCGGCGTGGCCGGCGCGGTGCGCGCACTGGTCGACGCGCTGGCCAAGGCCGGGATCTGACGCGCAGAAATCGCTGATTTGCAAGCGATTTTGGCGCATCGGCCGCGGCGACGGGCCCGTGGATTTGATATGATCGCGCATTCCTCCATCGCACCAGATCCGACCGTGGCCGCCGAAACTCAAGACGAAGCCCATCCGTTCGAAGAAGCCTTCGGTCGTGCCGTCGACCTCGGCAACCAGATCGCCGACAACGACGACAAGGCCGACCTCTGGGACATCGCCGACGGTCTGCTCGCCGGAGCGGTGCAGTACTGGCTCTACACGCGACAGCCGTGCGGCGATCCCCGTTGCGAGGAATGCCTTGCGGTCGGCACGGCCGAGGCGCGCCTGGCTGAACTGCGACGGCTGATCGACGAATTCTCCGAGGAGAGCCAGTACTTCCACTCGCCGACCGACTCCAACGTCGGCCGCGCCTGACCGCGCGAAATCGCGCGTCCCACACACAAAGACGCACTGACCACGGATCGCCCGTGGCGCGACCATCGAACCCTCGCCATCGAGGGTCGTCGTCATGCGGTCCACGCGCGGTTGCACAAAGCCCCACGAGCCACGGTCCCGGGTCCCAGT
>JAJTCR010000156.1 GCA_021325695.1 Steroidobacteraceae bacterium
GATGCGTATGGGCTCACCTTCGCACTCTCCGTCGTTCCGCTCTGCTGCCTGCTGGCGGCCGGCATGTTCGTCACCGCCGCGCGTTCGTACCGGGCGGACCTCGACCGTGCGTCGACCGCCGCGGTCGGGACGAGTCGGCCCTTGATGCAGAACCGTCTCCGGGAGGAGTTGTCATGAACTTTATCGATGGATCGCTGTTTCCCGAGCACCAGGAAAAGCTCGTCGTCACGGTCGCGCCGTACGGGCCGGAATGGATGCCGGCGGATTTCCCCGAAGACATCCCGGTCACGATGGAGCAACAGATCCAGAAGGCGGTCGACTGCTACAACGCGGGCGCCACCGTGCTGCACCTGCACGTGCGCGAACTGGACGGCAAGGGCAGCAAGCGCCTGTCGAAGTTCAACGAGCTGATCGCGGGCATCCGCGCACGCGTGCCGGAACTGATCATCCAGGTCGGCGGCTCGATCTCGTTCGCGCCCGAAAGCGACGGCGACGTCGCGAAGTGGTTGAGCGACGACACCCGTCACCTGCTGGCGGAACTCGCGCCGCGTCCCGACCAGGTGACGATCGCGATCAACACCAACCAGATGAACATCGTCGAGCAGATGTGCGAGGCGGACCTCGCGGGCACCTCCATCGCCGACCCGACGCTCTACCGCGCCTACCGTGAGATGACCATCCCGGCGGGCCCCGAGTGGGTCGAGGAACACATCCGGCGCCTGAGCGACAAGGGCATCCAGCCGCATTTCCAGCTTGCGAACATCTGCCAGCTCGAGACGGTCGAACGGATGATGCGCCGCGGGACGTGCAACGTGCCGCTGATCCTCACCTGGGTCGCGATCGGCGGTGGTTTCGACGCTCCGAATATCTACAACCTGGCCAATTTCGTCCGCGCGGTACCCGACGGCGCCGTGCTGACGCTCGAGACGTCGATGCTGAACGTGCTGCCGATCAACACGATGGCGATCGCGCTCGGCCTGCACGTGCGCTGCGGCATCGAGGACAACATCTGGACGCAGGACCGCAAGCGGAAGATGACGTCCGTGCAGCAGGTCGAGCAACTCGTGCGGATCTCGCGCGAGCTCGGTCGCGAGGTCGCCGACGCCGCGGACGCGCGTCGCATCTACAAGCTCGGTACGTTCTACCGCGACGCCGACGAGACCCTGCGCGAGAACGGATTTGCCCCCAACCGCCAGCCGGTCGCGCGTGCCGTGCCGCTGCGCGCGACGGCCTGAGGGAGATGACGAGAATGGCCACGACCGTTCGCATGTACGAGACCGGCGCGCCGGAGGTACTCCGGCTCGAGGACGTCGAGGTGGGCGCGCCGGGACCGGGACAGGCACGGCTTGCACACGTCGCCGTCGGCATCAATTTTGCCGACACGTATTTCCGCACGGGTCTCTACCCCGTGCCGCTGCCGTCGGGCATGGGTGTCGAGGCGGCGGGCGTCGTCGAGGCAGTCGGTGAAGGCGTGACGAACGTTCGTCCGGGCGACCGCGTGACGTACACGGGTTTCGTCAACACGCTCGGCGCCTACTGCACGGAGCGCCTGATTCCCGCCGCCGCGTTGATCAAGCTGCCGGATGCGATCAGGTGCGAGGTCGCGGCCGCGATGACGATGCGCGGCCTGACCGCCGCCTATCTCATGCGCCGGATCTGGCCGCTGCAGAAGGGTGAAACGATCCTGCTGCACGCGGCCGCCGGAGGCGTCGGCCTGATCGTCGCGCAGTGGGCGAAGCTGCTGGGGCTGCGCGTCATCGGCACGGTTTCCTCCGAGTCCAAGGCCGAGGTGGCACGTGCGCACGGGTGCGAGCACGTGATCCTGTACGGTCTCGAGGACGTTGCGAGGCGCGTGCGCGAAATCACGAACGGCGCCGGCGTGAGCGTCGTCTACGACAGCGTCGGCAAGGACACGTTCGCGGCCTCGCTCGGTTCGCTGAAGCGTCGCGGGCTGCTCGTGTGCGTGGGCACGGCGTCCGGGCCAATCCCGCCCATCGAGGCGATGCAGCTCGCTGTCAACGGTTCGCTGTTCGTGACGCGGCCGGCGCTCGCCGACTACATCGCGGACCCGGCGGAGAAAGCCGCCCTCGCGGAGGAACTGTTCTCGCACGTCGCCGCGGGGCGCATCCGGATCGAGATCAACCAGCGTTACGAACTGCAGGATGCCGCGCACGCCCACCGCGACCTCGAGTCGCGCCGGACCACGGGCTCGTCGATCTTCGTCATCTGAGGGCCAAGCCATGTCGAACCAGGCCATCGAAGCGCCAGCCTTCCTGCACGCGAGCCGCCTCGGTTCCGTCCAGGCCGAGGCGCTCACGTGCAGGATCGGCGCGCAGCTGCACAACGTGAACCTCGGCGATGCATCGCGTGACGATGCGTTGTTCGCCGAGATCCGGTCGCTGCTGCTGCGCTACAAGGTGCTGTTCCTGCGTGACCAGGACATCACGCGCGCCGAGCACGTCGCGTTCGCGCGACGCTTCGGCGACCTCGAGGACCATCCGGTCGCCGGCAGCGATCCCGACCATCCGGGGCTCGTACGCATCTACAAGGACCTCGACACGCCGCCCGAGCACTACGAGAACGCCTGGCACTGTGACGCGACCTGGCGCGAGGCGCCGCCGATGGGTTGCGTGCTGCGCTGCGTCGGGACCCCCGACGTCGGCGGCGACACGATCTGGGCGAACATGGCGGCCGCCTACGACGACCTGCCTGCGCACGTGAAGACGCAGATCGACGGCCTGCACGCGCGGCACAGCATCGAGGCGACCTTCGGCGCGAAGCTGCCGGTCGCCCAGCGCCACGCGCTCAAGGCGCGCTTCCCGGACGCGGAGCACCCCGTCGTCCGCACGCACCCGGAGACGGGCGAGAAAGTGCTGTTCGTGAACGCCTTCACGACGCACCTCGTCGACTTCCACACCCCGGCGAACGTCCGGCACGGACAGGATTACGCCCCGGGCGCCAGCCAGCTGCTCGACTACCTGATCGGTCGAGCGGCCATTCCCGACTACCAGGTGCGCTGGCGCTGGCGGAAAGACAGCGTCGCGATCTGGGACAACCGCTGCACGCAGCACTACGCGGTGCAGGACTACTGGCCCGCCGTGCGCCGGATGGAGCGCGCAGGGATCGTGGGCGACACACCGTTCTGAGCATCCCCGGCCGGGTTTCCCGGGCGGCGCGGGGCACACGAGCCCGCGTCCTGGGGACTCGACGGGCCTGAAATCGCAGTTTGGACATCGACGCGACGCAAAGGGCGTCGTGCATTTGACACGCACACGCGTGGGGGACACGAAATGCGGAAAGTTCATGTTTCATCCGTAACGGCTGCCGTCGCGGCCATCCTCGCGGCCAGCCAGGCCGCGAGCGCGCAGGACGTCGGCCAGGACCTGCCAGGAGCATCCGAGGGCATCGAGGAGATCGTCGTCACGGCGCAGCGCCGCGAGGAAAGCATCCAGGACGTGCCGCTGTCGGTGCAGGCGTTCACGGGAGAAACGCTCGTCGAGGCCGGCGTCGACAGCGTGCTCGACCTGCCGCGCCTCGCACCGAACTTCAACGCGATGCGCGGCACGCAGACCGCGAACGTGCGCCTGAGCATCCGTGGCGTGGGCGCCTCGAGCAACAGCGCGATCGACCCGAGCATCGGCACGTTCGTCGACGGCGTGTACGTGCCGCGCCCGGGTTCGCTGTTCGGCGCGCTCAACGACATCTCGAGCGCCGAAGTGCTGCGTGGCCCGCAGGGCACGCTGTTCGGCCGCAATTCCACCGTGGGCGCCGTGCTGTTGCGGTCGGCCGATCCGCAGGACCAGTTCGACGGCAGCGCCGAGGTGACCTACGGCAACTACGGCGAGCACAAGTTCACGGGCGTGCTCAACGTGCCGATGGGCGATCGGTTCGCCGTGCGTGTCGCAGGCCTCACGGATTCGCGTGACGGCTATGCGCACAACCGCTACGACGGCCAGGACTTCGCAACGGTCGAGTCGGACGCGGTCCGCATCGGCGCGAAGTGGGACATCACCGACGCCCTGACGTGGACGCTCAAGTACGACACTTCGCGCATGGGTGGCGACGGCAAGGCCGAGCTCGAAATCCTGCCGGAGACGCTGACCGACGCTTCGCGCGCGCGACTGGCGCTGATCACCGGCGGCAATCCGCCGGACCTCGACGATGCGTTCGACCGCCACAGCAACCAGCGCGTCGAGGGCGACGTCGACGACCACCAGTGGGGCTACGCAAGCAATCTCGACTGGGAGCTCGACAACGGTCACACGGTCCGGTTCCTCGGCGGCTATCGCAACTGGAACAACCAGCAGCTCGAGTCGGACGTGCTGTTCATGCCCGCCGATTTCCTCGCGCGGACCGGTCGCTTCGAGAGCACCAGCCAGTCGTACGAGCTGCAGCTGATCTCTCCGACCGACCAGCTGTTGAATGGACGGCTCGACTACGTCGCCGGCCTCTATTACTTCCAGGAGGACCTGTACCTCGGCGAGCAGTTCGGCCTAGGTGCCAACTTCTGCGGGCTCGTGCCGGCGGCACAGCGCCCGGCGTGCGTCGCGAGCGGCAACAAGTCGAACGCCACGGTGCTCGACTTCGACCAGGACGCGGAGAACGTCGCGGCCTACGCGCAGGCCGACGTGGGCCTGACCGACACGGTCGACCTCGTGCTCGGCGCCCGCTTCACCAAGGACGACAAGACGGGCACGTTCGTGCAGGGCGTCAACAACCCGTTTGGCGGCTTGCTGCGCGCGGTGGAGAGCACCGGGCTCGAGCTGAGCGACGACGAGTTCACTTATCGCGTCGGCCTCAACTGGAAGCCGATGGACGACCTGCTCGTGTTCGGCAGCTATTCGACCGGCTACAAGTCGGGCGGCTTCAACTCGGGCGGCGGCAACGTCGACCTCGACCAGCGCCGGCTCTTCGCCAAGGAGACGACCGCCAACTACGAGGCCGGCGCCAAGTGGACGCTTGCCGAGGGCCAGGCCCACCTGAACGGCACC
>JAJTCR010000157.1 GCA_021325695.1 Steroidobacteraceae bacterium
CGAGTCGAGCCGTTGATCAGTGTTTGATTTGAGCGGCGTCACTAGTAGCCTTATCAATATGTTACGGACGCATCCTCTCAGTCTTTTGATGATCGACGATCGACGATCGTCCACGATCGTGATCCCTCGATTGAACCGATCGGCCGCGCGGGCGTACATACCGAACCGAGGGGATCGAATCCCTCGAGAGCGGGAGGCTGGACGTGGAACTCCCGGGTCATCGGACGACGGGCTGCGAGGCGGTGAACCAACCGTCCGGGGATGCGCACGAGCTCGAACTCCTCCACCGCACCGCCGCGCGCGACCGCAGCGCGTTCGAAGACCTGTACCACCTGTACCACCGGCGCCTGGCCCGATTCCTCACCCGCATGACGCGCCATCCCGACCTCGCGGAGGAAATCATCAACGACACGATGTGGATCGTCTGGCAGCGCGCGGGCGAGTTCCGCGGCGCGTCGCGCGTCTCGACCTGGGTGATGGGCATCGCCTATCGGCGCGCGCTCAAGGCTTTCCGGCGCGCGAGCGTCAAGCTCGTCCCCGTCGAGTACGACGCGATGGACGATGCAGTGCAGACCGACGCGTGCGCCGAAGTGGAGGGGTTCGAACGCGTCGAGCTCGTCACGCACGCGCTCGCCGAGCTGCCGCTCGAGCAGCGGCTCGTCGTCGAACTCACGTACTACCTCGGGCATTCCTGCGCGGAGATCGCGGAGATCCTCGAGTGCCCCGTCAACACCGTGAAGACACGCATGTTCCACGCGCGTCGCAAGCTGCGGATCCGGCTGCCCGCACTCTCGGGTGGAGCGCTGCCGTGAACGCCCCGTCCTGCAACAGCGAAGAGGCACGGCTGCTCCCGTGGTTCGTCACCGGACGACTCGACGCCGCCGACTCTGCGAGGGTCGACGCCCACGTCGCCTCGTGCGTCACGTGTCGCGAGGACCTCGAGCGGGAGCGTGCGCTTCACGTCCTGCTGCTCAGGGACGAACGACCAACGCCGCTATCCTCGGCACGAGGGTTCCAACGCGTGATGGCGCGCATCGACGAGACGGAACGGGCGATGTGCGAGCCGCAGCCGGAGCCGAGCGGGCGCACCCGCGCGTCGCCGGTCCGCGAGCCCCGCTGGATCGCGGCCGCGGTCGTCGTCCAGGCGCTCGCGCTCGCGCTCGTGGGTGCGGCCCTGTGGCGCGGCGCCGACCGGTCGACGGACGCGGCGTATCGCACCTTGACCAGCAGCCCCACGGCGCCGACCTCGGACGCGGCCCGCCTGCGGGTCGTCTTCGCGCCGGGCACGACCGCGCAGGAACTCGGGTCCATGCTGGCGGCGATCGACGCGCGCATCGTCGACGGCCCGTCGCCCGCCGGCGTCTACGCCCTTGCGCTGCCCCCCGACGCGTCGGACGACGACGCCGTGGCGGCGAGCCTCGCGACGTTGCGCGCCGACGCACGCGTGCTGTTCGCGGAGCCGATCCGGGCGGAGCCGGTACGATGATCCGCACTGTGTCCTCGCTGCTGGCGGGCGCGATCGTCGCTGCGCTGGCCGCGTGTGCGGGAGTGCCGGCTCGCCCACCCGCCAACGCGATGCCCGACACGGTCCGTGTCGCGCCGGAGCGGCACCTCGTCGTCACCGTGCACGATGCCCCGCGGCCGAAGACGTCGGGCTACGGCCACGCGTTCGTGTCCTACGGGCCGAGCAGCGCGGCGCGCGCGACGGCCGCGGCGCTCGCGACGGACTACGGACTGCACGAGGCTGCGAGCTGGCCCATCGCGTTGCTCGGCGTGCACTGCATCGTCTATGCGATCCCTCCCGCCGCGGACCCGCGCGACCTGGTGTCGCGACTCACCGCCGACCGACGGGTCGAATCGGCGCAACCGCTCGCGACGTTCGCGACCCAGGCGTCCGCGTACAACGACCCGTACGCGCGCCTGCAGAGCAGCCTGGCGCTGCTCAACGTGGCCGAGGCCCAGCAGTGGTCGCGCGGCAGCGGCGTGCGCGTCGCCATCGTCGACACGGGCGTCGACGCTGCGCATCCGGACCTGCAGGGTCGCGTGGCGACGACGCGCAACTTCGTCGATGCCGACGCAAATGCGTTCGCGACGGACGCGCACGGCACCGCCGTGGCCGGCGTGATCGCGGCGGTCGCCAACAACGGCATCGGCATCGCCGGGATCGCACCCGACGTGCGGTTGCTGGTCCACAAGGCGTGCTGGCGGGACGCCGCGCGTCCCGACGCGGCCGTCTGCAACAGCTTCACGCTAGCACAGGCGATCGCGGCCGCGATTGGTGGCCGTGCCGACGTCGTCAACCTGAGTCTCGCCGGACCGCCCGATCGCCTGCTCGCGCGCATCGTGGCGGAGGGCCAGCGCAAGGGGACCGTGTTCGTGGGCGCGGCGCCGCCCGACGGCGCCTCGAGCGGATTTCCCGGCGACGTGCCCGGTGTCGTGATGGTCGACGCGCCCGGCCGGCGCAGCGGCACGCCCGCCGCGCTCGTGGCGCCCGGGCGCGACGTGCTCACGCTGGTGCCGGGCGCCCATTACGACTTCGCCTCGGGCAGTTCGCTCGCGGCGGCACAGACGTCGGCCGTGGTCGCGCTGATGCTGGAGGCCAATCCCAAATTGCGCGCCGAAGAAGTTGCGCGACTGCTGACGCAGACGTCGCACCAGGTGACGTCGCCGTCCGGACGGTTCGTCGCGATCAACGCGTGCGCCGCCCTGGTCGCGGTGCGCCAGGAGGGCCGTTGTCCCGACCCGCGCGAGCCCAGCGTCGCGCACGATCGTCCGCGGACGCGCAACGAGTAGTCTCGACCGCCGGGCGGCGCCGACGTCGTCAGAAGAAGCCGTGCAGATCGAGGAACCAGACCTCGCGGTTCTCGACGTCGTTCTGCGGATTGCCATCGAACGTGCGGGCGCCAGCGCGCAACTGCACGAACGCGATCGGCGTGTACTCGTACACCACGCTCCAGCGCGTCTGGTCGTCCTCGTCGAGGTCGCTGTCCGGCTCGAACCATTCGCCGGTCAACTTGAGGTTGTGGCCCTTGGCCACCGCCCAGTCGGCCTCCGCAAGCGCGGCCACGAGCGTGCGCGTGCCGTCGACGAAGCTTTCGTCGCGCACGTAGTCGACCTCGCCGAGCCAGGCGACGGGCCCCGTGCGCAGGCCGCCGAAGACGCCCGCCAGCGTGCGATCGCCGGCGTCCTGGTCGGCGTGCGCTGCCGCCACGCCGAGGCGCCCGCGCGGGCGCACCCACACCGCCTGGCCCGTCAGTTGATTGCCTGAATCGTTGTTCGCATCGCCGCTCGCGGCGGCATCGGTGAGCGCGAGTTGCGCCGACCATTCGGCCGTCTCGAGCCCGACTTCGACGCCCTCGTAATCGCGGTCGCCGGTCATGTTGATGCCGCTCACCTGCCGCACGAACGTGCCGTTGTCCTGCAGGCGCCAGCCGAACGGCAGGTAGAAGCGACCTCCCTTCAGGTACCAGCCGCGCTCGGGACTCGACCACTTCACGTACGCCTGGCGCACCTGGGCGTCGTCCTGCGCGAGCGACTCGTCGAGCACGAGCGACAGGCGGTCGCCGATCACGTCGACGGCGCCATAGAGGCGGAGTTCCTGCAGGTCCCAATCCTCCGTGGCTTCCCGGTTCGGGATGTCGGTGCGGCTCCAGCCCTCGCGGAGGTCGCCGCCGAGACGAACGAAGTCGCCGAGCTTGCCGTCCCACGCGGGCACGCCTTCGGGCAGCGGCCGCGCCGCCATCACGTTCTGCGAGAACACCGCACCGAACTCGTTGCGCAACCCACCGCCGGTCGGGTTGACGTGACACTGGACGCACTTGTAACCCTGCTGCACGGCGAGGTACGGCTCCGCCGTCGCCACGTGCGACAGGCAGGTTGCGAGCACGGAGAGGAGCGCGGCGACGCGGCGGTGACCGTTCATGTCGTCGCGTCGGGCTGGACACCACGCGGCAGCATGGCTGGGTTGGCGTCGGTCACGGTCACCTCCTGGGGCACGGTCGTTGCGCCGCCCCAGGCGTCGTCGCGTCCACCGCGAGGCGATCGGGGCGCACCGGTGGACGTGTCGATGCGCTGACGATCGAGATCGCGCGTGGCCGCGACGACTAACGTGGACGGCGCGGTCGTCGGCACCGCGCCCTCGAGCCGGTGCGACGTCCAGCGTGCGTAAGTGCCAAGACCGACGCGGCCGGTTCTATCGCAGGCGAAGTCCTACTTGCCGACGTGCCGCACTGGACCCTCAGGGCCCCAGCGGTCACTTACGATCCACACGTTGCGACGCCCCCCCGGGGTGATCGTCGCCTCGCGATCCAGTTCGACGACTCAGGGGTACACATTCATGACGCAGAGGCTTGCACGGAGCGCCGGCCGCGGCTCGACCGGCAGGACACTGGCCATCGTGGCCGTCCTGTCCCTGGTCGTCGCGGGGTGTGGCGGCGGTTCGGACGGCGACGACGGCCCGCGCAGTCCCACTGTATCGCTCTCGGCGTCACCCACGATCCTCACGCTCTTCCAGAGCACGACGCTCACCTGGACCGCCAGCGCGGGGACGTCCTGCACCGCGACCGGCGGCTGGGCCGGCACGAAGGCCCCCACCGGCTCCGAGACCGTCACGCCGGACGCAACCGGCAGCGTCACCTACACGCTCAGCTGCAGCGGCGGCGACTTCGACGAGGACGGCACGGCCTCGGCCACGGTGACCGTCGAGCCGCCGAGCGCGTACTCGTCGACCGCGCTCGTCGCCGACACGGCCGGCACCGGCGCGGTCACGACCGATGCCAGCGTCGCCAACGCATGGGGTCTCGCATTTCTTTCCACGTCCTCGCTCGGGGTCGCCAACAACCGCACCAACACCTCGACGTTCTACGACGGCAACGGCCGCCGCCAGCCGATGGGGGCGCCGCTCGTCGTCCGGCTGCCGCCGCCCGGCCGGGGCGTGCACTTCGAGCCCACCGGCATCGTCTTCAACGCGACGTCCGGGTTCGTCGTGAGCGCCTCCGGTCCCGCGCGCTTCATTTTCGCGGGAGAAGGCGGCGCGATCGCCGGCTGGACGTCCGCGGTCGACGTCGACGATGCCGTGTTCGCGTATGTCGCGGACGACGGCGCGAGATACACCGGCCTCGCCATCGGCACGACGGGCGCTGCCACCTACCTGTACGCCGCGGATTTCGCGAACGGCAAGGTCGACGTATTCGACGCGACCTACGCCCGGCAGCCGCAGTCGGGCGCCTCGTTCGCGTTTACCGACCCCGACCTGCCCGCGGGCTACGCGCCGTTCGGGATCCAGGCCATCGCGACCGGCCCCGGCGGCGCCACGCAGATCTACGTGAGCTATGCGCGCAAGGGCGCGGGCAGCGAGGTCGAACCGGGCGCGGGCTCAGGTGTCGTCAACGTGTTCGACGCGAACGGTGTCTTCGTCAAGCGGCTCGTCTCCGACGGGGCGCAACTCAACGCACCCTGGGGCATGGCGCTCGCGCCGGCGGACTTCGGGACGCTGAGTGGCGCGCTGCTGGTCGGCAACTCCGGCAGCGGCCGGATCCACGGCTTCGATCCCTCCACCGGCGAATACCTCGGCCCGGTGGCGAACGCGGCCCGCGAGCCGTTCGGAGTCCCGGGCCTCCGGGGCATCGCGTTCGGCAACGACAACCAGAACCAGCCGCACGCGACGCTGTTCTACGCGGCGGGGACCAACGGCGAAGTGAACGGTGAAGTCGGCCGCATCGACCTCGGCGAGACGCCGCCGGTGCTCAACGCGCCGCCGGTCGTCGCGATCACGGCGCCGTCGGGCACGGTCTCCGGCACGATCTCGGTCGCGGCCACCGCGAGCTCCGACACCAGCATCGCGACCGTCCAGTTCTTCGCCGGCAGCAACTCGCTCGGCACGGTGTTTGCGCCGCCCTACACGGTCGAATGGAACACGACGACGGTGCCCAACGGCACGGTGGCACTGACTGCCACGGCGACCGACACGAGTGGCAACGTCGGGACCTCGCCGCCGGTGACGGTCACCGTCTCCAATTGAACGATACGCGCCGGTGCCCACCGCACGAAAAATCAGAACTCCTTACCGTTCGCCGTCTGCAAGCCGCACGGACAGACGGCGTCCACCTCTCGATGCTAGTCGCATCGTGTGACGCAGACGGAGACCTCCATGACCGACCGCAAGACCGCGCCTTTCACCCCGACGAGCACCGAGACCGGCGGCGCCTATGCCAACCCGGCCACCGGCTTCGAAGGGACCCGGGCGCAACCCGAGGACGTGATCGACACCAACGCCGAGGAGACGTACTGGCGGCAGAACTACACCACCCGTCCCTACGTCACCGAAGGCACTTCGTTCACCGAGTACAAGCCGGCCTACCGCTACGGCGCGGACGCACACACGCGCTACCCGGGCCGATCGTTCGACGAGGCGGAAACGGAGTTGGGCAGCGAGTGGGACCGGTTCAAGGGCACGTCGAGCCTGACCTGGGACCAGGCCAGGCACGCGGCGCGCGACGCGTGGCAGCGCGTCAAGGATTTCATGGAACGCGCGATGCCCGGGGATGCCGACCGCGACGGAAAGTAATGTGAGGATGCCCGCCGCGCAGTAGCCGGTCGGGCCGCCGTCCTCTATCGTGCCCGGGCTTGCCACGACGAGCCAGGGAGCCGCGGTGGAGATCGACGACGAGCCCGACCGACCCATGCGCGACGACATCCGCCTGCTCGGGCGGGTGCTCGGCGACACCGTGCGCGAGCAGCAGGGCGAGGCGGCGTTCGCGCTCGTCGAGCGCGTGCGGCAGAGCTCGATCGCGTTCCGCCGCGACGACGACGTGGCCGCGCGTGGCGAACTGGAACGCATCCTCGACGGGCTCGCGCGCGAGCAGACGATGACGGTCGTCCGCGCGTTCAGCTACTTCTCGCACCTGGCGAACCTGGCCGAGGATGTCCACAACGGCCGCCGACGGCGCCAGGCCGAGATCGTCGGCGAGCCAGCCGCCGACGGCACCCTCGCCTGCGCACTCGACCGCCTGGCAGCCGCGGGCGTCGGCCGCGACGCGCTCGAGGATTTTTTCCGGAACGGCCTGATGGCGCCCGTGCTCACGGCGCACCCGACCGAGGTCCAGCGCAAGAGCGTGCGGGACCTCGAGATGAAGCTCGAGCGGCTGCTGCACGCGCGCGACCGCCTGCGCCTCACGCCCGACGAGCGCCAGGCGATCGACGAGTCGCTGCGCCGTGCGGTGCTCGCGCTCTGGCAGACGCGCATGCTGCGGCTCGAGAAACTCGGCGTGCTCGACGAAGTCGCGAACGGCATTTCGTTCTTCGAGCACACGTTCCTGCCGGAGCTGCCACGGCTCTACGGCATCCTCGAGGACGAGCTCGCGCGCCGGCACCCGCACACGGCCGTGCCGGAGCTGCCGTCGTTCCTGCGCGTCGGCTCGTGGATCGGCGGTGACCGCGACGGCAACCCGTTCGTCACCGCCGACGTGCTTTCGCGCACGCTGCGCATGCAGTCGGCGCGAGCGTTCGAGTTCTACCTCGACCAGCTGCACGCGCTCGGCGCGGAGCTGTCGTTGACGACGCTGGTGACCGGCACCTCGCCCGAGCTGCTCGCACTGGCGGAGCGGTCGCCCGACACCAGTCCGCACCGGACCGACGAACCCTATCGTCGTGCGCTCACGGGCATCTACGCGCGCATCGCCGCCACGGCGCGCGCCCTCGACCAGCACGAACCGCTGCGCCACGCGATCGCCGCGGCCCCGCCGTACGAGCGCGCGGCCGAGTTCGCCGCGGACCTGCAGGCGATCCACGAGTCGCTGGTCGCCCACGGCTCGGCCCTGATCGCGCGCGGACGGTTGCGACGGCTGCGCCGCGCCGTCGCCGTGTTCGGCTTCCACCTTGCGGCCGTGGACCTGCGGCAGAATTCCGAGGTGCACGAGCGCGTGGTCGCGGAGCTGTTCTCGGTGGCCCGGCCCGACGTGTCGTACGCGCAGCTCGACGAAGCGGCGCGCGTGCGCGCGCTCGTCGAGGAACTCGCGACGCCGCGACTGCTGAGCTCCCCCTTCGTCGAGTATTCGACCGAGACCCGTGACGAACTCGAGATCAGTGCGACGGCGCCTCCGACGTGCTCGAGGTCGTGCTGCTGCTGCGCGAAGTGGGGCTGTTCCGCGCGGTCGATGCGCACTGCGCGTGCCACGTCGTGCCGCTGTTCGAGACGATCGCCGACCTGCGCAACGCGGCGCGCACGATGCAGGACCTGCTGTCGATCCCGGTGTACGCGCGCGTGCTCGCCTCGCGTGGTCGGGCCCAGGAGGTGATGCTCGGCTATTCCGACAGCAACAAGGACGGCGGCTACCTCACTTCGCGCTGGGAGCTGTTCAAGGCGCAGGTGGCGCTGGTCGAGACCTTCGAACGCCACGGCGTGCGGCTGCGGCTGTTCCACGGTCGCGGCGGCTCGGTCGGTCGCGGCGGCGGCCCGACGTGTCGTACGCGCAGCTCGACGAAGCAGCGCGCGTGCGCGCGCTCGTCGAGGAACTCGCGACGCCGCGACTGCTGAGCTCCCCCTTCGTCGAGTATTCGACCGAGACCCGTGACGAACTCGAGATC
>JAJTCR010000158.1 GCA_021325695.1 Steroidobacteraceae bacterium
CGTGTCGTGGGCGGACGACGCCTGCGGGATCGCGTGGTGCGGCTCGGGCTTCAGCGCGTGGACCAGGTCTGGGAACTTCATCGCGTCCTGGATGAAGAACACCGGGATGTTGTTGCCGACGAGGTCCCAAATGCCCTCGTCGGTGTAGAACTTGACCGCGAACCCGCGTACGTCGCGCACGGTGTCGGCGGAGCCGCGCTCGCCGGCCACGGTCGAGAAACGGACGAACACGGGCGTGCGCTTGCCCATCTCGCGGAACAGCGACGCGCGCGTGATCTCGGCGAGCGACTGATAACACTCGAAATACCCGTGGGCCCCGGAGCCGCGCGCGTGCACGACCCGCTCCGGAATCCGCTCGTGGTCGAAGTGCGTGATCTTCTCGCGCAGGATGAAGTCTTCGAGCAGCGCCGGCCCGCGCAGGCCGACCTTGAGCGAATGCTGGTTGTCGGCGACTGGCACGCCCTGGTTGGTCGTGAGCTTGCGGCCGGTCGAGTCCGCGCGCATGCACGTGAGCGGTCGTGCCGTCAGGTTCTCGCCGACTGGCACATCCTTGCCGAGCTTGGCGCTGACGTTCGCCTCGCTCAGCGTGCTCGCGGTCGCCACCCGGGAGCCCGGTTCCGCCGTGTCGCCGCGCGGTGGCCCTTCGGCGGCCGGGTCGCCGTACTCCGCGGCCTTGTTCTCGTTGTGCTGAAACTTGTCGGCGAGTTCGCCCTGCGCGGCAAACCGCGCCACCGACGGATCCTTGCTCTTGAGCGCTCCGGGAGTCGCCGGGACGGACGGCCCGCTGAGCGTGGACTTCGATGAACTGGTGATCGCGGCGAGCGTGGCCGGATCGGCGGGAGTCTTCGATGAAGGAGGCATTGGTCACCCAGGTGGATGGATCCACTCTATCGGGAGCGGTCGCCGATGGATCTCGGTTGCGCACACGCGGGGGTGTGCGACCTGTCTGACCGGATTGCGGTCGTTAGACCACGCCTCCTGCACCGCCAAGGCTCACGGAGCGCGCGTGGACAATCGATTCTGGTGCAGAACTGGAGCCTGGGGCGCCCATCGGCATGGCATGCCGGTTGCTTGGTCGAGGGAATCGCTGTCGCGTGGAGGCGCGCATGAAGATCCTCGATCCCGAGCGGCTCGGATGGCGCACGTTGCCGGGCCTGCTCGGCCGTCACGCGTCCAGTCCGCAGTCGGTCCATGCGCTGCTCGGGTACTTCCTGCGCGACCGTGGCTCCCCGACGCCGTTTCCAGGGCGCGACATGCTCGCCAACGAGGGATTCTTCGACTGGGGTCTTGCGCAACCGCTCGAAAAAGTGATCGAAAGCCCCGAGCACCTGCGCGTACTGCTCACGATGCCCGAGATCTACCGGCAGAGCGTCGCCGTGGTCGAGCCCTGGGTCAGCGTCGGGACCAACTCGCTCGGCGAGCCCGTGCGCGCGTCGAAGAACCTCGCTTACGTGCTGCAGCAGGTCGCCGACGCCGACACGATCCTGTTCCCCGTCTGGCAGAGCGGCATCGAGCATCCCGAACGTCTCGCGAACGTGCTGAGCGCAGGCATCGCGACGATCGTCCAGGGCGGCTGTCCGTCCGTGCACGACGCGGGCAGTTTTTCCGGCGCCAACGCAGGGCTCGAGGAACTGCTGTCGCTCGTGGACCAGTTGCTGCTGCGGCGTTCGTCGGCAAGCGGACCGAGCATTTTCATCTGTCTCGGTCACCAGCTCGCCGCGGCGTCACACGTGCGCCTGCTCAAGCGCGCGGTACGCGACGTCGGGGCGCTGTCGCACCTGCCGCTCGACCCGCACGACCGCGCGCTCGCGGCGCTGCGTCGGGCCAGCGACCGGATCCGCGAGGTTGGCGAGCGATTGCCGGTGGTCAAGCAGGGCGAGGTGCACGCGACGGGCTGGCACGCGCCTGGCTTTGCCGTCTCGCGCAACGAATCGGTCGAAGTCGGCACACGCCGGCTGCTGCCCTATGCGCGCCGTCACGACGATGCGCATGTCCCGGGTGAACTGCACGATGCGCATGCGCTCGTGGCCGACGAGCTCGAAGGCGTCATCGACTTCGTGATGACACTCGAACGCGAGGTGCGTGTCGAGATGTTCCACGGCGACGAGGTGAACGAGGAAGCCGCGCTGTTCGTGAACTGGGCTTACCGGTTGCTGCACGACGCCATCGTACCGATCCGCTACGAGATCGCGGTGAGCCCGGTGGCCTGGCTCCTCTGCCTGCCCTGCGCACTGGAAATACTCGGGCAGACGCAGGTGGACCCGGCAGACTGGACGGAAGTCGGCGCCACCGCGATCTATTACAGGGACTGGGAGACGCACCGGATCCGGCGCTCGTTCACCTGCCAGTTCCATCCGGAGCTCATGGACGACATCCGGGACATCGGGCCAAGGTCCGGACCGCGCTACCACGAACTGAAAGACCACGACGGCGTCCGGCTGCTCGTGAGGCTTCTGTACCAGGGCATGCAGGACTAGACTGCGACTCGGTTCGTCCCACGCGACACGGCGTGCAGCGAGGGAGCGCCGTCACGGGCGTTGGGAGACGAAGGAGGCGCGGATGGCTCCCCTGTACCACGAAGGCATGCGGCAGCTGCAGGATGCAAGGGACACGCGGGCGCTCGCGGACCGGCTGGCGAGTGTTACGGTCCGGCCGTCGTTCACGGCGGAGGACCGCGCATTCATCGAGCGCAGCCCGATGTTCTTTCTTGCAACTGCGGACGCCGAAGTTCGTCCCGACTGTTCGTACAAGGGCGGCTTGCCGGGGTTCGGGCGCCTGGTCGACGATCGTACGCTCGCGTTCCCCGATTACGACGGCAACGGAATGTATCGCTCGCTCGGCAATCTCGAGGTCAACCCGAACGTCGCGCTGCTGTTCATCGACTTCACGCAACCGAAGCGCCTGCGCGTGAACGGCCTCGCCACTCTCGGTCGTGACGACGCTCTGGTCCCGGATTTTCCGGGCGCGGTGTTCGTCGTGCGCGTCGCCACCACGCACATCTTTCCGAACTGTCCGCGCTACGTGCATCGGATGGCACTGGTCGAACCCTCCACGTACGCGCCGCGTGGCAATTACGAACCTCCCGTGCCGGCGTGGAAGACGTTCGACGCGTTTCGCGATGCACTGCCCGCGCGGGACCGCGAGGCGGCAGCAGCGGCAGCGCGACAGCAGCGTGAGCAGGAGTCCGGCACATGATCGAGTACCGGGCGGCGTGGGTGCTCTGTGCGTCGATGGCTGGCGCTTCGGCGCTCGCGGCCGACAGCGTCGACTCGCTTGCCTGGCTCGCGGGTTGCTGGGCGCATACGGATGCGGATGTCGGCTCGGGCGAACAATGGACGGCGCCAGCGGGCGGCACGATGCTCGGCGTCAGCCGCACGGTCCGCGATGGGCGGACGGTCGAATACGAATTCGTGGTGATCCGCCCGGCTGCCGACGGGGCGCTGGTCTATCACGCGCATCCGTCCGGCCAGGCCAGCGCCGAATTTCGCCTGCTGCGCCTGCTCGAACGCGAAGTCGTGTTCGAGAACGCGACGCACGATTTTCCGCAGCGTGTCGGTTATCGGCTCGGTGACGACGGCACGTTGATGGCGTGGATCGAGGGCACGCGCGGCGGTGCGGTCAAGCGCATTGCGTTTCCCATGCGTCGTGCGTCGTGCGATGCGAAGGCACCCGCGGCGTCGTCACCGTGAGTCTTCGCGGCGGACGCAACATCGCGATGAAGGTCCCCCCGCATCGGTGGGACGACACCGTGGCCTTTTACGAGCGCACGCTGAACCTGCCGGTGAGCCGCCGCGAGCCGGCGTCCGTCGCCTTTGAATTCGGGCCGAACGTCTTGTGGGTCGACCGCGTCGAGCACCTGAGCCAAGCCGAGGTGTGGCTGGAAGTGATCGATGACGACGTCGCCGCCGCCGCCGCGCGGCTCGAATCTCAGGGAGTGGTGCGTTGCGATGCCGTCGAGGCGCTGCCCACGGGGTTCGAGGGTTTCTGGATCGTCAATCCGGCCGACGTGGTCCACCTCGTGACCCGCACCGAAGACTGATTGCCACCGAAGGGTTGGCTATGATCCGTGATCGACGCCCTGGCACATCACGACCACGAGCAGAACCACATGCGGCCTCCTGGCCTGACTCGCACCACCCTGCTCCAGGGCGTCGAGGAACTCGTCCAGCGCGACCGCCGCATGGCGGGAATCGTCGAGCGCCACGGCCCGCCGCCGCTGTTCTCGCGGCCACGCGGCTTTCCGACCCTCGTCTGGATCATCCTCGAGCAGCAGGTGTCGCTCGCCTCCGCCGCTGCGATGTTCGACAAGCTGAGGACCGCATTGGCCGGCGACGTGACGCCGGAGGCCGTGACCGCACTCGGCGTCGATGGCCTGCTGCGGCTCGGATTCACGAGGCAGAAGGCGCGTTATGTCAACGGACTGGCCGGGCGCATCGTTGCGGGCGAACTGGACCTGCGGCGCATCGCAGTGCTCGACGATGGCGACGCCGAACGGGCGCTGCTCGAGGTACCGGGCATCGGACCCTGGACGGCCGGCGTGTACCTGCTGATGGCCCTGCGCCGACCCGACATCTGGCCTCCGGGCGACCTCGGCCTGCACAAGTCACTCGCGGAAGTGCGGTGCCTCCGCGAGGTGCCGTCCAGTGTCGTGGCCGCCAACTATGCTCGACGCTGGCGCCCGTGGCGGGCCGTGGCGGCGCGGCTGCTGTGGCATTCCTATCTGGCACGCCGCCGCCAACCGCCGTGGGGCGCTCCGTGACGCGCGGCGACCAGGAAACGTCGTACGCGACGATGGCGCACATCCCGTACGGGATGACGGGAACCCTGATTGATTTCCGTTGCGCGCAGCATAACGTAGACGGTCTAAACCCTACGGTCGTCGCCTCCCCCCTGTGTCCCTGCGCACGCACGAACTCCCCTGCGATTCGATCGAGCGACGCAGCGGTTGCCAGCGTCGCCGTTCCGGGCCGTTCGAACTGGTCGACGC
>JAJTCR010000159.1 GCA_021325695.1 Steroidobacteraceae bacterium
GAGGCTTGGTCGGCAAGGCGGTCGACGATTTCCGGATGATCGAGGAGGGTGACCGCGTCATGGTCTGTCTCTCCGGCGGCAAGGATTCGTACACGCTGCTCGACATCCTGCTGTCGCTGCAGCGCAGTGCGCCGGTGCGCTTCGACCTCGTCGCCGTCAACCTCGACCAGAAGCAGCCCGGCTTTCCCGCGCACGTGTTGCCGGAGTACCTGACCGCGCTCGGCGTGCCGTTCCACGTGATCGAGCAGGACACCTACCGTGTCGTCAAGCGCGTGATCCCGGAAGGCCGCACGATGTGCAGCCTCTGCTCGCGGCTGCGCCGCGGCGCGCTCTACCGCTATGCGAGCGAGCACGGCATCACCAAGGTCGCGCTCGGCCACCATCGCGACGACATCGTCGAGACCCTGTTCCTCAACATGTTCTTCGGCGGGCGACTCAAGACGATGCCGCCGAAGCTGCTGTCCGAAGACGGGCGGCACATCGTGATCCGCCCGCTCGCGTATGCGTCCGAACGCGACATCGAGCGCTACGCGCGCGCACGTGCGTTCCCGATCATCCCGTGCAATCTCTGCGGCTCGCAGGACAACCTGCAGCGCGTCGCGGTCAAGCGGATGCTGGCCGGGTGGGAGCGGGAAAACCCGGGCCGCATCGAAGCGATCTTCGCGGCGCTTCGCAACGTGTCCGTGTCGCACCTCGCCGACCCGCGTGCCTTCGAGTTCGCGGAGCTCGAAGCACGACGCTCCCAGGCAGGCGAGCCGAGTGCGCGCGAACCCTGGGAAGAATAGGGCTCGACGCCGCCTACTGGCGCAGGCGGCTGTGGTGATAGCCGTACAGGAAGTAGATCGCGAAGCCGATCCCGGTCCAGCCTGCCAGCCGGATCCAGGTGTCGTGCGGCAGCGCGTACGCCATCGCGAAACAGACGAACACACCCGCAATCCCGGTGACCTTGGCGAACGGGACGCGAAACGGCCGCGGCATTTCGGGCTGCGTGTGGCGCAACACCACCACGCCGGCGCAGACGGCCGAGAACGCGATCAGGATGCCGATCGAGATCAGCTCGCCGAGGATGTCGAGCGGGAAGAGGCCGGCGAAAAAGCAGGCGATCAGGCCGGTGACCACCGTGCCGATGTACGGCGTGCGGTGCTTCGGGTGCACCTTCTGGAGCGACGGGGGCAGCAGGCCGTCGCGCGACATCGCGAGGAAGATGCGCGGCTGGCCGAGCAGCGACATCAGGATCACCGAGGTCAGGCCGACGATGATGCCGATCTTGACCGGCAGCGCGAGCCAGCCGAGCTCGGGGTGCGCGTCGAGTGCGACGGCGACGGGCGCGGCGACGTTGAGTTGGTCGTACGACACCATGCCCGTCATGATCGCCGCCATCGCGACGTACAACGTGGTCGAGATCACGAGCGCGGCCATGATGCCCCAGGGCACGTCGCGCTGCGGGTTGCGCGCTTCCTGCGCGGTGGTCGCGGCCTGGTCGAAGCCGATGTAGGCGAAGAAGATGATCGCTGCACCCTGCAACACGCCGCTCAGCCCGTACTGGCCGTACTGACCGGTGTTGGCCGGCAGGTACGGCTGCCAGCGGTCGGTCGAGACGTACTTGAGCCCGACGATGATGAACAGCACGATGATCAGCACCTTGATCGTGACCATCACGTTGTTGACGCGCGCGGATTGCTTGACTCCGACGTAGCACAGCCAGGTCAGCGCCACGACGATCAGCACGGCGGGCACGTTGACGATCGCGCCCGTGAGCCCCAGGTGGTGCAGCGAGCTGTCGACTTTCCCGAGCGGCGCGTTCGTGAGTGCCGGCGGCAGTTCGACGCCGAATTCCGCCAGCAGGTTGACCACGTAGCCCGACCAGCTCACGGCGACCGCCGCCCCCGACATCACGTACTCGAGCGCGAGGTTCCAGCCGACGAACCAGGCCACGCCCTCGCCGAGCGTCGCGTAGGTGTAACTGTAGGCGCTGCCCGAGACCGGGATCATCGAGGCGAGCTCGGCGTAACACATCGCCGCGAGACCGCAGCCGATGGCGGCCACCAGGAATGCGAGCGTGACCGCCGGACCCGTGTGTTGCGAGGCGACCGTGCCGGTCAGCACGAAGATGCCGCTGCCGATCATCGACCCCAGGCCGACCGCGGTGAGCGCCCGCCGGTCAAGGACCCGGTTCAGCTTCGGCCCGGACTCCAGTTCACGGTGGATCGCGGCGACCGACTTGCGCGCCGTCAGCTGCTTGAGCACTGCGTGGTCTCTCCCTGGGCGTTCGGGCAAGTCTCTCACAGCCGCCCGTCGGGCCGCACGCCACCCGACGCGCGTGAATTATCATGACGACATGATCCGCAGCACGGCCCCCGCCCGGGACGACGCCCCGCCCCGCCCCGTCGACGAGAGCTACTGGCTGCTGCCGGGCCGGTTGCTCGTGGGCGCGCACCCCGGATCGCGCTCGCGCGCACAGGCGATGGACCGGCTGCGTCGCTTCCTGGAAGCCGGCGTGACGTGCTTCATCGACCTGACCGAGCCCGAGGAAACGCCGTCGTACGAAGCGTTGCTGCCGTTCGAGACGCCGAGCGGCCGTCGCGTGGAATACCTGCGCGAACCGATCGTCGACCACGGCGTGCCCGCGAACCGCGAGACCATGGCGCGCATCCTCGCGATGCTGGACGGTGCGCTCGAATCGGGACACACGGTGTACCTGCACTGTCGCGCCGGCATCGGCCGCAGCGCCATGGCGGCCGCGTGCTGGCTCGGTGAACGCGGCGACAGTGGCGAGCAGGCGCTGGCCGAGCTCGCGCGCTGCTGGCCACAGGCCATGCAGTCACGCCACTGGCCGCGCATTCCGGAGACCGACGAACAGGTCCAGTTCGTGCTCGACTGGGCCGCCGGGCGCGCGGCCGCGGGTCACGGCTTGCACGCGGACGTATCACCGGCGCAGCGACTCCGTGGCGCGTGGTACGGCCTCGCACTTGGCGACGCGCTCGTCGCCGTGCCGGCGCACGGCGACCCTCCCGCTGCCGGCGGGCGACTCGAGTGGACGCAGCACACGGCGCTGACGCTGTGCCTCGCGGACAGCCTGCTTGCGAAAGGCAAGAGCGACGCCCGCGACCAGCTTGAGCGCTACGTGCGCTGGCAACGCGAAGGCCATCGGTCCGCCACCGGCGAGCCCGGTGAAGCGACCGTCACCCCCGACGTCGCCAAGGCGCTCGCGACCTACCTCTGGCGCGGGCAACCGATGGCGGGTTCCCACGATCCCCGCGACGGGTCGCCGACGAGCCTGCCGCGAGTGCTGGCGGCCGCGTCGTTCATGCTGGGCGATCCGCCCGCCGCGGTCGCGCTCGGTGCCGAATGTTCGCGCACGACGCACCAGTCGCCGTCGATCCTCGAAGCATGCCGGCTGTACGCTGCGATCCTGGTGGGCGCCCTGATCGGTGAGCCGCCGAACCGCTGGCTCGAGGGCGTGCCCGATTTCGCTCGGTCACCCTGGACCGTCAAGGCATTGCGCACGGACGTGCGCGCCGCGGCGTCGGCCGCGCCGACGGACACCCCGCCCGCGCCCGGCGGCGTGCTGCAAGTGCTGCTCGAGTCGCGCCGCATCGTGCACCAGGCGCGGGATTTCGAGGCGGCGATCGAGGCGGCCCGGCGTGCGGCAAAAGGTCCCGCGGAGCCCCATGGCGCGATCGTCGGCGCGCTCTTCGGCGCGTTGCACGGCCATCACGCGTTGCCCCACGACGCGCGTGCGCGCCTCGCCGGCACGTCGCAACTCGACGAAGTGCTCGAGCGCCTGATCGCACACACCCGCATCACCCGGGGGATTGCGTGAAGCGCAAGCCTCGCCGTGAGCCCGCGTGGACGAGGCTCGACGACGAGGCACTGCTCGACATGCGGCTCTGCGACCTGCGGCTCTCGCTGCGCAGTTCGGGGCTCGACCACGCGGTGCACCGGCTGTACGAGGAACTGCGCGAGAAGGGCATTCGATTCCGGCCGCACGTCTGGATCTCCGAGGAGTGGTTCTCGCCCGACGGCACGCCCGGCATCGCGATTCCGTTCTACCTCGCTCACCCGCGATTGCAGCGGCTCGAGCGGCGCTTCATGCACGAAGCCGAGGGCGGCAACGGCAAGTGGCTCATGCGCATCCTGCGACACGAGGCCGGGCACGCCATCGACACCGCGTTCGCGCTGCGCCGTCGCAAGACGTGGCGGCAGGCGTTCGGCAAGGCCTCGCGCCGTTATCCGTCGCGGTATTTCCCGCGGCCCGGCAGTCGCCGGTTCGTGCTGCACCTCGGCCACTGGTACGCGCAGAGTCACCCGACCGAGGACTTCGCCGAGACGTTCGCGGTGTGGCTCGCGCCACGCTCGCGCTGGCGCAGCCAGTACGCGGGCTGGCCGGCGCTCGCCAAGCTCGAATACGTCGATCGCACGATGCGCGATCTCGAAGGCCGGCGCGCGGTCTGCCTGAACCGCGACGTGGTCGAGCCGCTCACCGAGAACACGCGCACGCTGCGCGAGCACTATCGACGCAAGCAACGCCGCTACGAAATCGACACGGCACGCACGTACGATCGCCGCCTGCTCCGGGTCTTCGGCACCGTCGAGACGCACTCGCGCGGCGCCAACGCCGGCCGCTTCCTGCGCGAGGTCCAGCCGCAGCTCAAGCGCCTGCTGGTGCGGCGTGCCAGAATGCACCCGTACCTCGTGTCACACGTCCTGCGCACCGCGACCCAGCGCGCCCGTCGCATGAACCTGCGGCTCAAGCACAGCCAGCGCAACACCAAGCGTGAACTCGTCGTGATGCTCGAGCGGATCATGCTCGACACGCTGCTGCGCGACCGCGAGAACTACGCCCTATGAACCGCAAGTCCCTGCGTGTGCTGGTGCTCGTGCACGAAACGCTGGTGCCGCCCGAAAACACCGAGGGCTACACGCAGCA
>JAJTCR010000160.1 GCA_021325695.1 Steroidobacteraceae bacterium
ACCGAGCCGCTGCTCGAGAAGCTCCGCGCCGGCGAACTCGACCTCGGCGTCGTTGCGCTGCCCACCGCGCTCGACGGGCTCGAGTCCGCCGAGCTGTACGAAGAACCGTTCACGCTTGCGGTGCCCGCGTCCCATGCGCTCGCCGACCACGACCACATCAAGCTCGACGATCTGCGCGGCGAGACGCTGCTGCTGCTGGAGGATGGTCATTGCCTGCGCGACCAGGCGCTCGAGGTCTGCAGCCGGATCCGCGTCAACGAGGCGCAGGATTACCGCGCGACGAGTCTCGAGACATTGCGCCAGATGGTCGCCGCAGGCCACGGCATCACCCTGCTGCCCGAACTCGCGGCGGAGACGCCGGTGGGCACCGCGCGCGGGCTGCGCATCAAGCCATTCGCGCGGCCGGCTCCTTCGCGCACCCTTGGCGCGGTGTGGCGCAAGTCGACGACCCGCGCCCCCGCGATCGAGGCCATCGTCGCCGCGGTGCGCGGCGCCATGCGGCAGGAGGCGCGGAAATGAGCCGCCGGATCGCCGTGGCGACCGCGACCCTGGTGCTGTGCCTCGCGTCGATCGCCGGCGCCGGGCCGACTGGTGAGCTCGTGGTGAAGGACGCGTGGGCCCGTGCGACGCCGCCAGGCGCCGCGGTCGCCGCTGCCTACCTCACGATCGTCGGTGGCGCGAAGGGCGATCGCCTGGTCGGGGCGCGCTCCGACGTCGCCGCGATGACGCAGGTGCATGCGGTCACCGAAGTCGACGGCGTAACACGCATGCGTCCCGCCGATCGCGTCGAGGTCGCTGCGGGCGCGACGGTCGTGCTGGCTCCGAATGGCCTGCACCTGATGCTGATGAACCTGTCGCGTCCGCTCATTGTCGGCGAGCGCATCGTCGTGACGCTCACGTTCGAGCGTGCGGGTGCGCGCGACGTCCGCGTCGTGGTCATCGCCCCGGATCAGGCGCCTCCCACGGCGCGCCACTGACGACCCTCGGCGCGAGCGACATCGCATCGTGGCAGCACCCACCGGCGCACTGCCCGTTCACCGCCTGCACGACGAGGAGATCGAGCGGCTGCTCGCCACGGGCGAACGTCGCGCCGAGTTGACCTCGCTGTTCGGCGAGCAGGGCTACCGCGAGTTGAGTGCGCTCGCGCGCCGCGCAGCCACGAAGCGGGCGCCCGGCGGGCCACGCGTGTACGTACTGCCGGGACTCATGGGGTCGCGGCTCGGATCGCGCGGCCAGCGGCTCGACGACGTGCTGTGGGTGGACCTGGTCGAAATCGCCGCGGGGCACCTGACACGGCTCGCACTGCCGGGCGGCGCAAGATTGGTCGCGCTCGGTGCCATGCTGCTGAACACCCTCAAGCTCAAGCTGTCGCTCAAGCTCGCCGGGTTCGACACCCACCTGCACGCCTACGATTGGCGCCGCCGCGTCGGCGATCTCGCCGCCGAGCTGAACACGCGCATCGCGCGCGATGCACGCAGCGAAGGCGTGCTGCTGGTCGGCCACAGCATGGGAGGGGTCGTCGCCCGCGTTGCGCTCGCGCGGCAACGCGTCGATCGGATCGCACGCGTCGTGCAGCTCGGGGCACCGAACCACGGTTCGTTCGCGCCGGTGCTGGCGCTGCGCGGCGTGTATCCGAGCGTTCGCAAGCTCGCCGCGCTCGACCGGCGGCACACCGCGGAGGAACTCGCCCGCATCATTTTCCGAACCTTGCCTTCGCTGCACGAACTGTTGCCGGACCCGCGGCTCTCGGGCGGGCCCAACCTCTTCGACGTGACAGCCTGGCCGCGCGACGCGCTGCGCCCGGACGCGAAAATGCTCGAGGCGGCCGCGGCCGAGCAGGCTGCCTGGCCGGAACCCGACGAGCGGTGCCTGCACGTCGCGGGCGTGCGCCAGGACACGGTCGTCGGGGCGACCTTGCGTGGGAAAGAGTTCGAGTTTTCGCTCGCACCGCACGGCGACGCGACGGTCCCGCTCGCGCTGGCCGTACGACCCGGTCAGAAAGCCTGGTACGTCGGAGAAAAGCACGGCGGCCTGCCGAACAACGGTCGCGTGATCGCCGCAGTCGTCGACCTGCTCCGCCGCGGGACGACCGTGCGGCTGCCGCAGACTGCGGCGCACCGACGACCGCGCACGACGCGACCGCTCACCGAGGCGTCGCTGCGACGCATCGCCCCGCACAAGGTCAGGTGGCAGCACCTCTCGGCTGACGCGCGAAGAAGATTACTCGAGCCGGTCGTCTCGCCGGAGTTCCACGGCGCCGTGGCGCCGGTGACGCTCGAACGCGCGTTTGCCGCGACGTCACCGCAAGTCGCGGCGATCGCGCCCGTGCGCCGCGTGCTGGAGCTGCGACTCGTGCAAGGCAGCATCGTCGATGCCAACGCGCGCGCGATCGTGCTCGGCATGTTCCGCAACGTGGACCCGAGCGGCCCGGCCGGCGCGGTCGACGCCGCGCTCGGCGGCGCAATCCGCGAATTCACGCTGCGGCGCATGTTCGCGGGCGAACTGGGGCAGGTGTTCGTGTTGCCAGCCGTGCGCAGCGCGTTGCTCGCGGAACTCGTCCTGTTCGCCGGACTGGGCGATTTCGACGATTTCGGCGCCGACGCGCTCGCGTTCGTCGCGGAAAACGTGCTGCGAACCTTCGCGCACACGCACGTCGAGGATTTCGCCACCGTGCTGTTCGGCGCGGGCTCGGGCGTGCCCGTCGCGATGGCCGCCGAACAGCAGCTCAAGGGGTTCCTGGCGGGCTTGCGGCACGCGGATCCCGACCGGGTCGTCCGTCGCATCACGGTGTGCGAGGTCGATCGCCGCAAGTACGCGTCGATGGCGAAGGCGCTGCGCCGACTGGCGCTCGAGCACTCCGACGACGAGTTGCAGATCGTCGTCGACGAAGCCGAGGCGCTGCGCGGCCGTAAGCGCCCCCGTACCGGTCGGAGCACGCCAGTGCCCGCCGTGTCGCGGGTCGACCCGGCGTACCTGCTCGTGACGCTCGACGTCGCGGGCCGCGACGGCTACGCCTGCCGCACGTCGCTGCTGACCGCCGGCGCGAAGGCCGCGGTCTTGAGCGGCACACAGGCGGTGAAGCGCATCGAGTTGCAGCGGCACCTCGCGCCGCTCGAGGACGGCAGCGCGCTTTCTCGCGACGTCGCACGGATCGGCAGCGGCCTCGCCCGGCTCCTCGTGGCGCCGTCGGTCCGCGAAGGCCTCGAGGCCATGCACGCGCGACCGCTGGTCGTGCTGCACGACCGTGAAGCGTCGCGGGTGCCGTGGGAGGTGCTGCGGATCGGCGAAGCGCATCCGGCGCTCGGCGCGGGGCTGAGCCGACGTTACGCCAGCGAGAGCCTGACGGTCGCGCGCTGGCGCGACGACCGGTCGAGCACGGGACCGCTGCGGGTGTTGTTGATCGTCGACCCGACCGAAGACCTGCCGGGGGCGGCGGCCGAAGGCCAGGCGTTGCAGGACCTGCTGCGCGCGCGGGGCACCACGTTCGACGTGCTCGAACGCGGCGAGGCGACCCGGGCCCGTGTGCTCGCGGCGCTCGCGACCGGCTCGTTCGATGTGCTGCATTTCGCGGGCCACGCGTTCTTCGACGCGTCGAACCCCGGCAACGGCGGACTGCTCTGCGCGGGCAAGGAAATCCTGCGCGGAGCGGACCTTGCCGGACTCGGGACGCTGCCCGCCCTCGTCTTCTGCAACGCCTGCGAGGCCGCACGCGTGCGCAAGCGCACGGGCCGTACCGCCCGTCCACGCCCACCGGTCCGGCTGCTCGGCGCGCGCCGGTCGATGACCGGCATCGCCGAGGCGTTTCTCTCGGGCGGGGTCGCCAATTTCATGGGCACGCACTGGCCCGTCGGCGACGATGCGGCCTTCGCGTTTTCGCGCGAACTGTACGGGACGTTGCTCAAGGGGGAGACGCTCGGCGATGCCGTGCTCGGCGCCCGTAGGCGCGTGGCCGCGCTGCCGTCGCTCGACTGGGCCGACTACGTCCTGTACGGCAACGCCGAGTTCCGCATCGTTTCGACGTGATCCGGTTCTCGGTCTGGTGGCAGGCCACACCGGGCCCGCGGTCGTGGCAAGAAAATCTTTGCGGTCGTCAAATCCAATTTGGACATGGTTTCGTAAAACGAAACTCCAGTCACGCTTTACATATTTCCGGTCCGCAAGAATCGCTCCGCCTCGACTCCAGGGTCGTGGACAACCAAGCAACAAGCAGGAGGAGGATTCATGCGTTCGAAAGTTCTGGCGCCCGTCGTGGCGGGCGTGGTCCTGATGGCGGCGGGTAGCGCCATGGCGGACACCAAGACCACCACGTTCCCGGTCAGCGCGCAGGTCGCGGCGACCTGCCTCGTGTCGGCCGACAGCATCGACTTCGGCAGCTACGACGGCACGTCCGAGCTCGCCGCGAACGGCGCCGTCAAGGTGCGCTGCTCATACGGCACGCCGTTCACGGTCCAGCTGAGCGCGGGCGCCGGCTCGTTCGCTCAGCGACTGCTGAAGAGCGGCGCCAACCAGCTCGAGTACAACCTGTTCACCGATTCCGATTTCACGTCGGTCTGGGGCGACGGCACGGCCAGCACGGTTGACGTGGACGACGTCGGCGCGGGCCTGTCCTCGACCAGGGAGATCACCCACACCGTGTTCGGCCAGCTCACGAACAGCGCCGCGAACCAGGACGCGCCCGCCGGCCCGTACAGCGACACGATCACGGTCACGGTCGTTTACTGAGCGCTGTGATCGTGCTTCGGCGCCAGCACCTGACCGCGTGCGGGTTGGCAGCGTTGCTCGCGCTGCCACCCGCCGTCCTGGCCGGCACGTTTTCGATCTCACCGTTGCGCGTCGACTTCGCCGGTCCGGCGAAGACGGCCGCGCTGACCGTGCGGAACGAGGACGCCGCAGCCGTGGTCGTCCAGGCCG
>JAJTCR010000161.1 GCA_021325695.1 Steroidobacteraceae bacterium
AGCCCTGCCGGCGCACGCGGGGTGGGTGCTGACCAGCCATCGGCGCGCCGACGCCCGTGAGGTCGATGCGACGCACCTCGCGACGATCGCGCGCGGACGGCTCGAGCAGGCGGTGCCAGTCACCCCGGAGCCGCACGCGCAATCGGGACGTGCAACGACGATCAGCGGAGCCGTGAGGGCGCGCAGCCAGGCGCGCGCGCCGCGCGGTCGCAGGTCACTGATCCGTCTCGACCGCGCCGCCGTCTATCGCGGGGGGCGATCCGTGATTGGCACGTTCGACTGGACGCTCGTCGAGGGCGAGCACTGGTACGTGCGCGGTGCGAACGGGGCGGGCAAGTCGACGCTGCTGATGCTCCTTTACGGCGATCTCTGGCCGGGGCACGGTGCGACGCTCGAGCGACGCTGGTCGCCGGTCGAGGACTGGAAACGCCGTGTGGGCCTGGTCTCACCCGAGCTGCAGGCGCGTTACGCCGCCACCGGTTGCACCGTGCGCGACATCGTCGCGTCGGGCCTCCACGACAGCATCGGATTGAACGAGGTTGCCACCGCGTCGGAGTCGCGTCGTGCGGCGCGTGAGCTGTCACGCTGGGGGTTGCGCGAACTCACGGATCGGTCCGCGCGCGAACTGTCGTACGGGCAACTGCGCCTGGTGCTGGTGGCGCGCGCGTTCGTCCGCCGTCGCCGGCTCTACCTGTTCGACGAGCCGTTCGACGGGCTCGATGCGGACGCTCGCCAACGCCTGCGGGCCCGGCTCGACACGGCGGTCCTGGAAGAAGATGCGACGCTCGTGATCGCGTCGCACCACGTGGACGACGTGCCCGCTTTCGTGAATCGGGAACTCACGTTGCGGCGTGGCCGTGCGCCCGCCGCCGGGATCAGACCGGCAGCGCGGCCTCGTACACGATCACGGCGTCGCCCGTGACCCGGACGCCCGTCGCACGCTTGCCGCTCGAGGACACGGTGACCTCGACCTGGCCCGGACGATCGACGTAGGCGCCCTGGTACCCCACGAACGAGGCCTTGCCTTCGACCGGTTGCAGCAGCCCGTGATGGAGCAGGTAGACGCCGAGCATGCCGTGCGCGTTGCCGCTGACGGGGTCCTCAGGCACTCCGAGCACGGGCGCAAACATGCGCGACTCGGTCGTCATCGGGGACGAGCCGGGCGTGATCGCGAACACGAAAAAGCCGTCGGCGCCGACGTGCGGCGTCAGGTGCACGAGCCGGTCCATCCTCGGTTGCAGCGACGCCAGCGAGTCCGGCGACTGCAGGCCGATCAGCAGGCGCGAATTCGCCTTGCTCAACACCTGGACGGGACAGGCCGGGTGCAGGCTCGAAGAGCTGATGCCGAGTGCATCGAGCACGGGTGCCAGGCGCTCCTCGGGCACGACCGGTCCGAAGGTCGCGGGGGTCTGGTCGATCGAGACACGTAGCTCCGGCGCGTCGCCGCTGATTTCGACTTCGACGATACCGGCCTGGGATTTCTGGCGTACCTTGCCGCGCGGCACGCCGTCGACCATCGCGCGGACGTAGTGGGCCGCCACGGTGGCATGGCCGACGAAGCCGACCTCGCGGCGCGGCGAGAAAAAGCGGATCTCGACGTCGTAGTCGGAGGAATCCGAGGGAAAGACGAACGCGGTCTCGATGCCGCCGAGCTCGCGCCCGATGCGGCGCATCGCCCGCTCGTCGAGCACTTCGGCGTCGAGCACGACGGCCGCGGGATTGCCGCAGAAACGAGTGCGGGTGAAAGCGTCCACCAGGAACAGGCGGCACTTGCGCGGCTGGGTCATCCGGTACGTCCAGGAAACGTTGGAGGTGCGCATTAGTGCCGGAACCGGGTCCTGCGTCAACACGCGGGCGCCGTAGCGCGTCCTCGGCTATACTTTGCGTCACCTAGGGGTGGCCTGACTCGGCCTGAGATGTCGACCGCAGCCGCGTGACGGCCTGCTCATCGACGAACCCGTCGAACCTGATCCGGTTAGTACCGGCGTAGGGAGCAGGTAATGTCGTCTCGCGCACGCACGCTTCATACCGAGTCCAATCCGCGGCCCCGTCAGGCTCCGACGTGCTTGCTGCGGGCGCTGCTCGTCGCAGGCGTGGCCGGCGGCCATGCGACTACGGTCGCGGCCGCCTCGCCGACGGCCGGCGCCGCGGAACTCGAGGAGATCGTCGTGACGGCGTCGCTTCGCAGGCAGACGACGACCGAGATCGCCGGCAGCACGACCGTGCTGTCCGACGAGACGCTCCAGGCGGCGGGACTGCAACACTTCGAGGACGTGCTCGGGCTCGTGCCGAACCTGAACTGGTCGGGTGGCAGTTCGCGGCCGCGGTTCTTCCAGATGCGTGGCATCGGCGAGCTCGAGCAATACCAGGGTGCACCCAATCCGTCGGTCGGATTCCTGATCGACGACATCGACCTGAGCGGCGTCGGCATGCCGGCGACGCTGTTCGACGCCGAACAGGTGGAGGTGCTGCGCGGGCCGCAGGGCACGCGCTACGGCGCGAACGCGCTCGCGGGCCTCGTCAAGGTCAAGACGCGCGACGCGACCACGACGTCGGAGTTCACTGCGGAAATCACCGCCGGGGATTACGACACCGCTTCGGCGGGCCTCGTCGCGGGTGGCGCGCTCGGTGACGACGGTTCGTCCTGGCGTCTCGTGGGGCAGCGCTACGAGAGCGACGGCTTCCAGCACAACGCGTACCTCGACCGCGACGACACGAACGGGCGCGACGAGACGACGCTGCGGGGCAAGCTCCGGCTCCAGTTGCCCGCCGCGTGGCGTGCCGACGTCGCCGCGCTGTACGTCGACCTGGACAACGGCTACGACGCGTTCAGCCCGGACAACTCGCGGCGCACGCTGGCCGACCGTCCCGGCCGCGACGCGCAGCGCACGCGTGGATTGTCCGCCGTGCTCGAGGGTCCGCTCGGCGCTGTCTCGCTCGGCAGCACCACCGCGTACGCGCGCTCGGACAGCGTGTACAGCTTCGACGGCGACTGGGGCAACGACCCGTACTGGGGCGACTACGCGCCGTACGACTACTTCTCCAGCTACGCACGCGAGCGTTCGACGCTGACGCAGGACCTTCGGCTCGAGGGCGGGCCCGGCGACGACCTCGATTGGGTCGCGGGCGCGTACCTGTTGCGGCTCACCGAGGATTCGCTGCAGCGCGACTTTTTCGCGCAGGAGTTGCTCCGCGCACCGCTCGAGACCGAATACACGGCGACGAGCCTGGCAGGGTACGGGGAGGCGGAGTGGCGCTTCGCGGACGGCCTCGCACTCACGGCGGGTCTGCGCGTCGAGACGCGCGCCGCAGACTATGAGGACTCCGACGGCGCGAGGTTCGATCCACGCGACACCATGCTCGGCGGCCAGCTTTCGCTGCAGGGCGCGCTCGGCGCGACAGCCAGCTGGTACGCGACCCTTGCGCGCGGCTACAAGGCCGGCGGCTTCAACATCGGTCAGTTCGTGCCGGACGATCGGCGCCAGTTCGAACCCGAGTACCTCTGGAACGCGGAACTCGGCGTCAAGTTCGGCGGGATGGACGGACGCGTGCAGGGGGAGCTCGCGCTGTTCCACATGTGGCGCGAGGACCAGCAGGTCGCGACCTCGTTCCAGCTCGACCCGGGCGACCCGTTGTCGTACGTGTTCTACACCGACAACGCAGCCAAGGGCCGTAATTTCGGCCTCGAGGCGTCGGTCGCGTGGCGTGCGCTCGATCGCCTCACGTTCGGTGCCTCGCTCGGACTGCTGCATTCCGAGTATCTCGGCTACCGCTACGGCGAGCGCGACCTCGACGGCCGTGAGCAGGCACATGCGCCGGGGTGGCAGTACTCGTTGTCGGCGCAGTGGGGCGGCGACGAAGGCTGGATGGCACGCGCCGACCTGAGCGGCAGCGACGCCTTCTACTTCGATGCGAGCCACGACCAGCGCTCGGAGCCTTATGCGCTGCTCAACCTGAAGGCAGGCTACGCGCGCGGCGCGTGGTCGATCCATGCCTGGGCACGCAACGTGACCGATGCGGACTATGCCGTGCGCGGCTTCTACTTCGGCCTCGAGCCGCCCGACTACGCCAACGAACTCTACGTCCAGCGCGGCGACGCGCGCCTGGCCGGCGCGACGCTGCAGTATCGCTGGCGCTGAATCATCGCGACCTGCCGGGGAGACACCATGCGCACTGCCGTCGAAATCAGCCTCTATCCGCTGGACGCCGACTACGTGCCGCCGATCAAGGATTTCATCGACCGGCTCAACGTCCATGCCGGCCTCACCGTCGTCACCAACGCCATGAGCACGCAGGTCGCGGGCGAACACCGTCTCGTCTTCGCGGCGCTCGAAGAGGAGACGCGCCGCACCTTCGAGGCGGATCGGCGCGCGGTGTTCGTCATAAAAGTTCTCGGCGGCCAGCCCACGTCGAACGAGACCTGAGCGTGACCGAAGCGATCGTTGCGGCGATCGCCGCGGTCACGCCGCTCGAGTGGCTCGCGGTGGCGCTCGCGATCGCTTACTTGCTGCTCGCGATCCGGCAAGACCCGCGGTGCTGGGCGTTCGCGATCGCAAGCTCGGCGCTGTACTTCATGGTGTTCCTGCGCGCCGGCCTGGTCATGCAGTCCGCGCTGCAGGTCTTCTTCATCGCGATGGCGCTGTACGGCTGGCGGCAGTGGCGCGGCACGGCCACGATGGCGCCGGCGCCGATCCGGCGCTGGCCGGCGCAGCGTCACGTGCTCGCAATGCTTGCCGTCGGCCTCGCGACGCTGGTCAATGGCGCGCTGGTCGGACAGGAGGGCGCAGGCGTCGTGCCGTATGCCGATGCGGGCGTCGCCTGGGCCAGCGTGCTCACGACGTGGCTCGTCGC